>JAZQHZ010000061.1:0-6825 GCA_045540855.1 Clostridia bacterium | reverse complement strand
ACGGGTGCAGGAGTGAAGGTTGCTCTTATGGATACGGGAATAAATCCCGTTCACGTTGACCTTGTAAGCAAGATTAAGGATAATTTCAATACTATAACTCCCTCGGCACCAACGAATACAAACGATACCTTCGGTCACGGTACGATGGTTGCGGGAATAGTTGCGGCAACAAGTAATAACAACACGTGCATTGCGGGAATAACTGACGGTGCAGAGCTTTCAATTATCAAGATTGCGGAAAACGGCACAAGCAAGCCTAAGCTTTCAAGCCTGCTTGCGGCGATAACCAAGGCGATTGAATTTGACTGCGACGTGGTGAATATCAGTCTGGGCTGGGTGCCGGACGATACCTCGTCTGACCTTTTTAAGGCTATACAGCAGGAAATCACAAGAGGTGCAAATGAGGGTATTATCTTCGTTGCATCGGCAGGAAACGTTGAAGAGGGAACAACAGAGTCGGTTACATATTACCCGGCGGCGTATGATAATGTTATAAGCGTAGCCTCGATGGGAAGAAGGGCAAGTGATAGCGATGAGGGAAATATCGCAGTTAATAACGGAGTTAAAATCCTTACGGAGGAGCCTTCGACCTTCTCGGCACATAACGACAAAATAACCTGTGCCGCACCGGGTTACAGAATTACATCGACTTTTATTGCCGCCAAGAAAAATGACGGCACATATACAGACCCGCTCGTGGCAATGGCAACAAGCGACGGTACCTCGTTTGCCGCACCGATGGTGGCATCGGCGGCGGTGATTGCGAAGGAGCTTGACCCGACAGTCAATCAGGCACGCTTTGAGGAATACCTCAAAAAATCGGTGAAGGACGTATATACAGAGGGCTATGACGAATACACAGGCTACGGAATGCTTGATATTGAAAAGCTCATAGCAGTTATTCTTGAGGATATAACCCAGCCAACACCGGAGCCGACTCCCGAACCCACTCCGACACCTACGCCTATTCCCTTATCGGGCTTTGAGGCAAGTGTCACCAAAAGTGAAAACGGCTATACCGTAATGACTATGTTTGACGAGGCGGCAGAAGATTTTGATATAATCTGTGCGGCATACAGCGGCGGCAGGCTTGTCGGCGTAAAGC
Organism: Clostridia bacterium; assembly: GCA_045540855.1. Taxonomy (GTDB): domain Bacteria; phylum Bacillota; class Clostridia; order UBA1381; family UBA1381; genus UMGS1958. Next base: position 5,720 of record JAZQHZ010000061.1, on the reverse strand, counting down.
GGCAGTCAGCAAATACGGGTGCAATGGGAATCAATTTCCGCTTTGCAACATCTCAGGAGGCTGACACTGTTGCAGTGATGGCGTGGGCAGACGGCTCAATATATCCGTTGTGGGAATGTATGAAGCAGGAATTTGTGACACCCGAACCTACAACTGACCCTACGGAGGCAGAATAAATGAAAAAATATATTCTTGCCGCACTTTTTGGTGCGGCAATTATTCTAAATACCTCTGCGGCTATGGCAGAGGAAGAGGAGAGATATATCGTAATCCTCAAGGAGGCTCCGCAGGCGGTGTTTTATGAGGAGAACAGCTCCGTCATTAACCACGTCGATAACGTGTATGTTGTCGATTCATATATGGCGGCAATGGCGATAGCTCCGGCGGAGAATATCGAGGCGATTTTCCCCGACGAAAAGGCACAGCTTATGGAATACCACGCCGATGACGAAACGGCACAGCTTTTAGCAGCTGCACCGGTGGTTGAGGAATATCCGCTCGGTGCGGACGATATATATTACAGTGACCAGTGGCATCTGCCCTATATCAACGTAACCGCCGCATGGAACGGCGGCTTTACGGGCAAAGGCGTGACGGTTGCCGTAATTGATAGCGGAATTGACCTGCTCCACGCAGACTTGCCACAGCCGGTGTATTCATATAACGCAATGAGCGGTGCGGATACGTCAAACGTGCAGGACACTCTCGGTCACGGCACTGCCGTATCGGGACTGATTGCGGCAAAGACGAATAACAACACAGGCACAAGCGGAATAGCACATAACGTGAGCCTTGTTTCAATCAAGGTTGCAGATGCGGATACGATGTATACCTCCGCACTGATTCTCGGCTTTAAAAAGGCAGTCAACTATGGCTGTGACGTAATAAATATGAGCCTTGGCTTCACTGCCGAGGATGCACCCTATTCAGTACAGCAGATGCGTTCAATCGTGAATAATGCGATAAATAAGGGAATAATAGTAATAGCGGCGGCAGGTAACGAGGGAGCTACGGAGGAAGGCGGATATTATCAGTATCCCGCTTCGTATACAAACGTCGTGAGTGTGGGAAGTCTGGGCGATTATGCAAACCATACGGGTGTGGATATGACGTTTACAAAGTACAATATCCCTACCCGTAAAGCGGACGGAACATATTCATATACACAGATTTTTGCCGATGCTCCGTCCTATTACACGCAGCACAACGATGCACTCACCTGTGCGGCACCGGGCTATAAGATAATGAGCACTCTTATGGGCGGCAGTGCATCAAGAAGGAACGGAACATCGTTCGCATCGCCGATTGTGGCAGGTGCGGCGGCAATCGCAAAGCAGATTAAGCCCTCCATTACGGCGGCGGAATTTATCGAAGCATTACAGGCAACCTGTGACGATGTGTTCACAGAGGGCTATGACATATATACGGGCTACGGTCAGCTCAACATTGAACGGCTCGTGGCATATCTTTCACAGACGGATAACCCGACTGCGGAGCCTACCGAAACACCTTCGCCTACTCCGACAGCCACTCCGACACCTACGCCCGAGCCTACACCAACACCAACACCCACGCCGACTCCTACACCCGCACCGCAAAGCTCAATCACGCATAACGGCACTGCATATACGGTGCAGGCGGTGTATGGTGCATTGGAAAATGATGCACGTGTGTTTGCGGCGTTGTATAACGAGGGCAAGCTTATGGCGGTGTCCTCCACCTCGGTGAAGGCAGGCAGTGAAATGACGAAGATATATTTCAGCTACGGCGGTGCGGCGGACAGTGCACAGGTGTATATCTGGGCGTATGATGAAAATGAAGAGCTGTCTATGGTGCCGCTGTGCAATAAATTTATAATCAAAGAGGTATTATGAAGCGAAAAATATTACGTGCTTTACCGTATATCACAACTGTGCTTATTATGGCGTTGATTTTCTTTTTCTCATCGCAGAGCAGAGAAGCCTCGTCACAGCTGAGCTCAGGTATTACAAGGCGGATAATTGAATTTTTTATGCAGGGTGCATCGGAGCTTGAAAAGGAGCAGTGCCTTGAAATTCTTCACAGTATAGTCCGCAAGTGTGCACATTTCATACTTTATGCAATGCTTGGCTTCAGTGCATCGGGAATGTTTATCGGGAAGAAGCGGCTCAGAATGTGGGCATATGCACTGGCAGTGTGCTTTGTATACGCAATAACCGACGAGGTGCATCAGTCGTTCGTCGACGGACGAGGTCCTATGGTTAGCGACGTGCTGCTTGACTCTTCCGGCGGAGCGACCGGTGCGGCGGTGTTTATACTGATATTGGTAATTTACGGATTGAGAAAGGGTAAAAAGCTATGATTGATTTACATTCACACATACTTCCCGGCTTTGACGACGGTGCAAAGTCGGTTGAGGAGTCGTTTGAGATGCTTCGTGAAAGCAAGAGACAGGGTGTGAACAGAATTATTTCCACCTCGCACTGCTATCCGAAGAAGGAGAGCAGTATACGTGAATATCTCGCCGACAGAAACGAATGCCTTGAAGGGCTTCGCCGTGCGATTGCACAAAGCGGTGAGGAGCTGCCGCAGATTTATGCCGGCTGTGAGCTTAATATCTGCCGTGATTTTACGGAGGATGACGGGCTCAGAGAGCTTTGCATCGAGGGTACGGACTATATGCTGCTTGAAATGCCCTATGAGCCGTGGACAGAAAGCGTTATTGAGGTGGTTTATAAGACAACCTTAAAGGGCATACGTCCCGTAATGGCACATATCGACAGATTTTTGTATCAGAAGCGTGAGATGCTCAATGCACTTTTTGAGCTTGATGTGCTTTATCAGCTCAATGCCGAGGCGTTTCTTGACAAGCGTATGATCAAGCAGGTGGACGAGCTGTTCACGTCGGGCTGTGCACATTTTGTGGGTACGGATATGCACAATATGAGCTCAAGAAAGCCGACTATGGCGACGGCAATGGAGCAGGTGAATAAATATCTGGGCGAGGATTACTGGAAATATCTTCAAAATAATAACTCATTGCTTTTACAAAATGAAGAGCTCAATCCGTTTGCTCATAAAAAATTAATGAAAAAAACGTTTTTTCAGCGGATTTTTAGCAAATAAATTCCAAAAAATGCTTGACAAGTGACTTTATTTGTACTATAATGTATATTGAAGTTAAAAACTTAAATTAGGATAAATGGAGGTAATAGATATGAAAGCATTTAAGAAAATAGCTTCGCTTATTCTTGCTTCATCAATGCTTATTGCTGCAATTCCGGCTAACGCAGTTGTGGTTGACCCGGCTGAGTTACAGACAGCTATTGCTGCAAAGGTTGAGGGATACAAGGACGGTTCAGTCAGTGTAGAGCTTGGCGCAGACACAGACGTTAAGAAGGATGACGCTGAGACATATGGCGACAAGTACATATCAGCAGCAGTAAAGAAGAATGTTGCTAAGAATGAAGGTGCAAGCCTTAAGGGTGATTTCCTTTCAACTCTTGATATGACAAAGGTTAAGGACGTGTTCAACGGCTACGTTGCAGCAGCAGAAGAGGTTTGCGGCGAGGATGCAACAAAGCTTGCAGCACTCCAGCTTATTCCGGTTACAGGTCAGTTTGTAATCAACGTTGTTTATGATGCAAAGATGCAGTTCGCAGAGGGTGCAGAGGCTTATCATACAACAGTAGGTTCAATGAACGGCTTCAATGAGGAAGCAAAGAGAATCTTCAAGGATACAAAGAGAGAGATTCTTACAGGTAAGGTTGTTTTAGCTGATAACACAGTTGTTGAAAACGAAGCTTACAACACATTACAGATCACAGTAGACGTAATTGCTCCGCCGGCAGAGTTCGCTTGGGACGGTAAGACAGGCGATTTCGCTACAAAGCTCGTTTATGCAGACCTTAAGAACTACACAGATGATTTATTAGGCGATATTTCATATACAGTTGACGATGTAACAGTATCATCAGATTCATACACAGATGATTTATTCTTCACAGAGTCAATCTCAATGTCAGGTTCAATCAAGATTGGCGGCGCTATTTCAACAGTATACTTCTCAACAGTTCAGGCTGAGGACGGCGCTAACAACTACAAGGACGTAGAGGACTGGCAGGATATTTCGGCTACAATGGCATTAAAGATCACATCATCAAGCGGTGGCGGCGGTGGTACAACACCGAACTACACAGCAGTTCCGCATACAGCTGCTCCGATACCAACAGCTACACCGGACCCGGCTGAAACAGTTGATCCGAATGCTACAATGGATCCGAACACACCGTCATCAACAATTCCGCCGTATACACCGGGAGATAACAAGGTTCCGTCAGTATTAAACGGTGACGACCACTATGTATATATCATCGGTTATCCGGAGGGTGACGTAAGACCGGAAGGCAACATCACAAGAGAAGAAGTTGCAACAATCTTCTACAGAATCTTAAAGGATGAGTTCAGAGACACTATCTATACAAAGAACCACAACTATTCAGACGTAGAGTTATCAAGATGGTCAAATAAGGCTATTGCAACTCTTACAAACGGTGGCTTCATCCAGGGTTATGGCGACGATGCTAACACATTCAAGCCGGCAGGCGATATGACAAGATTAGAGTTCATCGTAATGGCTACAAACTTCCTTGATGAATCAGATTCAGAGGTTAAGTACCTTGACGACGTTAAGTTCACAGACGTTCCGGAAAGACTTTCATGGGGACAGGAAGCTCTCCAGAAGGCTGCAGTTGCTGAGTTAATCGACGAAGACGAGAGAACAGCATTCAGACCGGAAGAGAAGATTAAGCGTCACGAGGCTATGAAGATCATAAACAGATTACTCGTTCGTAACGTAAAGGCAGACGGACTTATCGATGGATTCGTTAAGTGGCCGGATAATCCGGAGGATGCTAAGTACTACTTCGAGGTAATCGAGGCTACTAACTCACATACATTCGAGAGACTCTCAGATGGATATGAGAAGTGGACATCAGTTGACCAGAACTGGATCTGGGGCGAGTTCAAGACTCAGTACGAGGATCCGGACGAGATCGACAAGCAGTAAGATAATCAGAAAGGGATTGCCGAAAGGCAGTCCCTTTTTTCGATTTGTTATTGTAGGTGATGTTTTTGTTGTAAAATTGGGTTTGGCGGAGAGTTGTTAATTTTGTGCTCGGGGACTTTGTCCCCTGCTTATGCAATTAAATTTGTTTGGTTTGTGGTACCCCTACTATCTTTTCTTTCAACAGCAAAAGAAAAGATAGCAAAAGAAATGCCGTTCAAGACTTTCCCTCTTGAAAATCTCCCTTGCTGACGCTCGCTCAAAAGAGTGCACCCTCCAAGCGAGATGGAACCATCTGCAGATTTTAATTAGTTCCTTTGTATTAGTGCAGTTTAAATTTGCAAACGCAACCCACAAATTGCAAAAAAACAAACCAAACAAATTTGGGTTTGGTGTTGAGATTGCTTTGAATGACAGATGTAGGGGCGAACCGTGTTCGCCCGTTTACCCAATATCTGTGGTTGTCCCGGGCGAACCCGGTTCGCCCCTACATTTTTATCCCGCCAAACTCCCCGACAAATTCAAATTTGAAACGCCAACAACTTAGCGCCAGCATAATTGTGAATTGTGAATTGACGGAACGATAACCCCAAATTTGAATTACTCCCGAATCAAAAAATGGATGTTTTTTAAACATCCATTTTTTCAATCACTTCAACAACTGCCCGATGCACCT
>JAZQHZ010000060.1:0-7923 GCA_045540855.1 Clostridia bacterium | reverse complement strand
CCCTTTATTCATATATAAGCATTATATCCGGCATAAGTCTGTCACGCTTCTGATTATATCCACCGTGCTCACCCACAAACACAACCGTAAAGGTTTCTGTTTCATTCCCTGCTATACTGAATTTATTTGTTGCAAGCGTTTCATCATACCCTTCCATAACCGGATATGTTATCAAGCCCGATTTGTAATCTTCTTCGGACTGGGCATATAGAGAATATTCAACCGTTTCGTCTGTGTTATTCTTTATTGTAACTCCGCCGACAATATATACCTTGCCATCCTTAATATAAAAATCGTGTAAACCCGGATTTTCGCCATTATATGTGTCCGGAACTAATTCCAATGCAGGCTTGGATGCGTTATAATTATATAATCCTGTCCCAACGGCAATGAGAATAAGCACCGTTAAACAAACAATTAATACTTTTTTCATAACAATCACGCCCTTTTTGCTTTCATTATATCATTCACCCAAAAAAATGTCAATTATTTTCATAAAATCTATTGAAATCCGCCTCAAAATATGGTATAATATATAAAAATATAATATGAAAGGAAGTTTTTACAATGGTATCAGGTATTGAACACTTAGCTATTGCTTCATATGATACTGCCGCTTTGAAGGATTGGTATATGAAGGTCTTTGGCGGTAAGGTTGTGTATGATAACGGCAAGGGTACATATTTCCTTCAGTTTGCTGACGGCTCAATGATTGAGTTTGTTACTGCTTCAGCGGACAAGGTTGCTGACGTGGAAAGAACTGCCGGAATCAGACACATTGCTTTCTCGGTTACACCTAAGGCATTCGACGAAATTGTTCCGATGCTCAAGGCTGACGAGCGTGTTGAAGAGGTGCATGATGTGACAGAGAGTGCAACAGGCATTAAGACATACTGGTTCAGAGATATTGAGGGTAACTTTGCTCACCTCATCTATCGCCCGGACCCGCTTATTTAAGTTTATAACAAGATTTTTCTTGTTACATATTACAAAGTAAAATTTAAGGGAGGATTTTCCAATGGATTATTTAAAGAGTTTCCGTCTTGACGGTAAGGTTGCACTCATAACAGGTGCTTCATACGGTATCGGCTACGGTATTGCTAAGGCAATGGCTGGCGCAGGTGCAAAGATTGTTTTCTGTGACCTTAAGCAGGAGTTTGTTGACAAGGGCTTAGAGGCATACAAGGCTGACGGTATCGACGCAACAGGCTATGTTTGCAACGTTACTGACGAAGCAGCAGTTAATGAGATGGTTGCTAAGTGTGAGGCTGAGGTTGGCGTTATTGATATCTTAGTAAACAATGCAGGTATCATCAAGAGAATTCCGATGTGCGAAATGAGTGCTGACGAGTTCAGACAGGTTATTGACGTTGACTTAAACGCTCCGTTCATCGTATCAAAGGCAGTTATTCCGTCAATGATCAAGAAGGGTCACGGAAAGATTATCAACATCTGCTCAATGATGTCAGAGTTAGGCCGTGAGACAGTTTCAGCTTATGCTGCAGCTAAGGGCGGTTTAAAGATGCTTACAAGAAACATCTGTTCAGAGTACGGCGAGTACAATATTCAGTGTAACGGTATCGGACCCGGTTACATCGCTACTCCGCAGACAGCTCCGTTAAGAGAGACACAGCCGGACGGTTCAAAGCACCCGTTCGATCAGTTTATCTGTGCTAAGACACCGGCAGGCAGATGGCTTGAGCCGGATGAGTTAGGCGGCCCGGCAGTATTTCTTGCATCAGATGCATCAAATGCTGTAAACGGTCACATTCTCTATGTTGACGGCGGTATTCTCGCTTACATCGGCAGACAGCCTAAGTAATTGAATACAAATTTACAAGACAGCCTCGGCTGTCTTGTTTTTTTAATAAATTTTTAACTTTTTGCATTTTTCATTGCTATAACTATACATATGTGGTATAATTCAGATAATAATATATTGAAAGGAGGCGGCAATAATGGATATTGAACGCTATTCACCGTCAGCAGCTTACGGGCTCACTTCCACGCAGGTGCACTCACGCATTGATATGGGTATGAGCAATGCTACGGGCAAATCCAATTCTCAGACAGTCGGTGAGATTATTTTAAAAAATCTCTTTACTTATTTTAACCTGATATTTGCTATACTTGCCGCACTTCTGATTATTACCGGCAATTACAAGGGACTTACCTTTATGCCTATTGTTATCGCAAACACACTTATCGGTATTTTTCAGCAAATACGCTCTAAGCGTACGCTTGACAAGCTTTCTATGCTTCATGCACCCAAGGCACACGTTATACGTGACGGCAAGGCTTTGTTGCTAAGGGCTGAGGAAACTGTTCTTGACGATGTTGCACTGTTTTGTGCAGGAAATCAGATTTATGCCGATGCTATAATTCTTGACGGCGAGGTACTTGTCAATGAGTCCCTGCTCACCGGCGAAACTGACGAGATTTTAAAGCACAAGGGCGATATGCTTATGTCCGGCAGCTTTATAATATCGGGTGAATGTCGTGCAAGGCTTGATAAGGTCGGCGACAGCTCATATATCGCAAAGCTCTCTTCACAGGCAAAGCAGCTTGATGAGCGTGAGCACTCGAAAATGCTCTATGAGCTTAACAGGCTGATAAAATTTGTCGGCATTGCAATCATTCCAATCGGAGTTATAATGTTTTGCGAGCAATTTTTCTTTGCACACCTTCCCTTGCAGGAATGTGTCAGTGCAATGGTGGCGGCACTGCTTGGAATGATTCCCGAAGGGCTGTATCTGCTTACTACCGTCGCACTTGCCTTAAGCGTTATGCGACTTGCACGCAGAAGTGTTCTTGTTCACGATATGTCATGCGTTGAAACTCTTGCACGTGTGGATGTGCTGTGTCTCGATAAAACAGGAACTATCACCGAGCATAAAATGCAATTAGACAAGCTTGTGCCCTTAAACGGCACAGACTGCGAGGCTTTACGAGCATTACTGGCAGTATTCGCTTCGTCAATGAGCAATGATACTGCTACTATTGCGGCAATAAAAGAGCATTTCGGTGAAGCAAGCAAGAAGGCGGACAAGGTTTTCCCCTTCTCCTCTACCAATAAATTCTCCGCCGCAATTATTGACGGCACTGCTTATGTTTTGGGTGCGGCTGAATTTGTGCTTGGCGATGATTATTCTGAATACCGAGATATAACAGAGAAAAACTCCCGAAACGGCAGACGTGTGCTTGTGCTTGCACGTGCGGATAAAAGCTTCAACGGTACACTTTCGGGTGCGGTTGAGCCGTTGGGACTTGTTTTATTAAGAAATCCCGTCCGTAAAAACTGCTCCGAAATTTTCGGATATTTCTATTCACAGGGCGTTGATATTAAGGTAATTTCGGGCGATAATCCGATTACAGTTTCGGAAATCGCAAAGGAAGCCGAGATAAGAAATTGGGATAAATATGTTGATGCTTCAACACTTGATGAGAGCGAAATCGCAAATGCCATAAAGGAATTTACCGTATTCGGACGAGTTACTCCGCAGATGAAGAGAAAGCTTATACACGCCCTGCATTCCGACGGAAAAACAGTTGCAATGACGGGCGACGGAGTAAATGACGTGCTTGCCTTAAAGGATGCTGACTGTTCTATTGCAATGGCAACCGGCTCGGAGGCGGCACAGCATGTTTCACAGCTTGTGCTTCTCGACTCAGATTTCTCGCATATGCCGCAGATTCTGCACGAAGGCAGACGTGTGGTGAACAACATTGAACGCAGTGCCGGACTGTTTCTTATTAAGAACATTTTCTCTTTACTACTTGCACTGTTCGCTATGCTTACGCTGTCGCAATATCCGCTTGAGCCGTCGCAGGTGTCGCTGATAAATGCGTTTACAATAGGTATCCCGGCATTTTTACTGGCACTGGAGAAAAATAATTCGCTTATCAAGGGGAGCTTTATAAAAAACATAGTCATAAAAGCCCTGCCTGCATCCCTCACAAACTTTCTGACAATTTCCGCACTTATAGTAGTCGGAAAACTATTAAAGATGAGTGATGAAGCTATCTCAACAGTTGCAACGCTCACACTTGCGGCAGTCGGATTTATGGTGCTGTTTAAGATAAGTCGACCGTTTAACCGATACAAAGCGATATTAGTGCTGTTAATGCCCGTTGGCTTGTATTTATCGGCTCACTATTTCAGAGGGATATTCGAGCTACAAAAAATGGATTTAGGGATTTTAATTCCGTTTGCGATATTCACCGCACTTGCGTTTGTGCTTTATACAGCACTTACCTTTGCATTAATTGCTATTGAGGGAAGATTTTCAAAAAAATAACAGGCATTTCTGCCTGTTATTTTTTATTCTGTGTATGTCGTGATATTTTCATATAGCATCTGTGCCTCTTCGTCAGTCAATGCCTCTGTGTAATTGTTTATATAAATAACACCTCTGCTATCCCATGCAACTTTTTTACCGAGCGCTTCAGCAACCGCACGAAGCGGAATATATGTTAAATCTGAAATTATCGTTGCAGGAACATCCAACGTCATTTCTTTATCGTTTATTGTATATGCCATCGAATCAATAGTAAGCTTCACAATGCGTTCATCCTGCGTTATTGTAACCTCTCGTTTGTCACCGTCCCAGTTTACCTCTGCACCAAAGGCTTCGGCGATAAATCTTAACGGCACCAATGTTCTGTCATCCTTAATAATTGGTGCAACATCACTGTCTTTGCCACCAATGCGTAACATTTCGCCATTCACCGCAGAAAATGGGTTGCTGATAACCATTGATACACTCTTCTCTGATGCAAGACTTTCAATCGGGTAATACTTTATTCCCTTTTCAAGGTCAGGATTTGTGTATACCGCATCGTCACGTGTTATTTTAACTCTCGGTGCAGGTATCTCCTTTGTATCAAAACCGAGATAATACCCTAAATGTGGTGGCTGATTATAACCTACGTTCTGAGTTGTAATATATGTTCTGTATTGCAAATCGTGCATAAGAGTGTAAATCTTATAATCGGTCGGTTCTGTCGTTGTAAACACAGCCATTGCCGAGCTGTCTGCTTTAAAGTATATTGTTTCCTCTCTCCAGTCACCGAGCATATCACACGTTATACCCGGATACGCCTTTGTTCCGCCGTTTGATATGTAATTGTTGGGTGTAAAAATCATATGAGATGTTTTCTTGTCCGGCATCCATTTATAAATTTTATTGCCGTCCTGAAGCTCACGTCCAAAATCACCGTCCCAATAAATAAAGAAGTTTCTGATATCAACACTATTTGTACCAATAACCGTTCCGTCAGATGACATCATTTTATCTGACATCCAACTTTCTGCACCGCTGTAATTCGGGTCAATATCCGCACTTGCCATACGGTTTAAGCTTCTGCCCTCAAACGAGCCCCAAAGAATTTCACCTGTGCATGCATCACGCATTTCCATACCGAATTTTGCATCGTCACTTTCGTGTCCCGAAAAAATTTCAAGTCCCGGTCTGTCAGGAATAAGGTCACTTGTGTGCTGTGCATTACCGTGACCAAGCATAGTTGAATACAATCCCTTACCGTCATCATCTATCACCGCTGAGCCGTATATGATTTCATCCTTGCCGTCAAAGTCAACATCGGCTACTGCTACACTATGATTGCCTTGTCCGTAATATTCATACCCTGCTCTATTCGAATCAAATGCCCAAATCTTTTTTAATTTTTTGTCGACGAGATTATATGCTGTAAGATACATTCGTGAATAATAGCCACGGCACATAATTACACTCGGTGTTACACCGTCAAGATAGGCTACACACGCAAGGAAACGGTCACAGCGGTTTCCGTAATCATCGCCCCAGTCCTCAATATTTCCTCTTCCCGGCTCATATTTAATTGTATTAATTATTTCTCCGGTTTCTCCGTTAAATACTGTGAGGTACTCATCACCTCGCAAAATACGTCCGTTTTCATCACGCCATACTACATTCTTATGACCTACTACCCTGCCTTTAGAGTCAGTTGTGCCGTCAGCTGTTTTGCACACAAGCTCTGCTTTGCCGTCACCGTCAAGGTCATAGACCATAAACTGCGTATAATGTTCACCTGCACGGATATTGTATCCGAGATTTATTCTCCACATATGCGTTCCGTCAAGCTTATAACCGTCAAGTATCACAGGTGATGTGATGCCGCTTTCTGAATTATCCTTTGAATTATCGGGATCCCATTTGAGCACAATGTCAAGCTGACCATCACCGTCAAGATCTGCAATGCTTGTTTCTGCCGGTCTGTATTCAACTACCTTATTACTATTTTCATCCACATACATCGGCTCGCCATCCGGCTCCACTGCCTGTGGTCTGTCTGTGAGATGAATTTCAAGCATATTGCTTTCCCACACTGTTACAGCATCACACTTCTCCTGCTCAACTCCGTCAACAACAGCCGCAACCTGATATTTGCTTTCTACTGTGCCGCTTTCATCGGTGAAATTTGTAATATTCATCGGGAATGCGTTGAGCTTTTTACCGTCACGGTAGAGGTTATATTTCGTAGTGCTTGACTCTGTTCCGAGCCATCTCCACGAAAGGAAAATCCCTTTATTTGTTTTTACTGCAACAAGTCCCCGGTCAAGATATTCCATCTGTCGCAGTGTAAACTCACGATTTTCCACCAACTGCTGTGTTTGGGCAAGCTTTGCCTCATCAGTTTTAAAAACCTCAACAACGCCTACCTCTGCCGCAGTTGCCACAGTTGTTGCAAATATGCTTGTTGCAAGCAGTACGGAAATTATTTGTTTTCTTAATGACATAATCCTTTACCTCATTCTACTATTCTATATCAAAATTATATCACACATCAGATGATTTGTAAAGCAAAAAACAAGGTATCGAAACCGATACCCTGTCTTACCGACAAAAAAGTTCTTGCCATATATTATAACATTAAATTTTGACGCAGTGTTGCACTGCCTTTTTCTATTGATGCTGTTCCGGTACGGCAGATTTCTAAAATTGTAAAGTCTCGCATAAGGGAAATAAATTCATCCATCTTCGTGCTGTCTCCGATAACACGAAGTACAATAGAATCTTTGGTATAGTTAATTGTTTCCGCCTTGAACGCCTCAGCGGCGGCACGAATATCTTCACGTGAAGAAGCATCATTTTTTAGCTTGATAAGCATAAGCTCGCAACTGAGTGAATTATTTGTCGAAAGCTCTTTGATAGAGCATACATCAGGTAATTTATATAACTGATTGATAAGCTGTTGCTTTCCGTTTTCTTCTCCGTCAAAGCTGAAAGTAATACGTGAATATTCACTCGATTCACTCTCGCTTGCGGTGATGGAGCTTATGTTAAACTGACGGCGACGGAACATACTTGTAAGGCGATTTAAAACGCCAAACTGATTCCTGACAAGAACTGCTACTGTATATCGGTTCATAACTCCACCTCCAAAGTTGTAATAATATCATCCATACTTCCGCCCGGAGGAAGCATAGGAAGAACAAATTCATCTTTGTCTATTTTGCAGTCTATGATATAAGGGCCTTCGGTTTTGAAAGCTTTATTTAGTGCCTCGTCCAGCTCTTCGGGTGTTGTAACCGCTTCACCGTCAGCACCAAATGAACGTGCAAAAGCAGCAAAATCGGTTTTACGCTCTAAAACAGAATTGGAATAATGCTTGTCATAGAACAAGGTCTGCCACTGTCTTACCATTCCGAGAACACCGTTATTCATAATGATGACAACAACAGGAACATTATATCTTACAGCAGTTGCAAGTTCATTGAGATTCATTCCAAAGCTACCGTCTCCCGTAATCAGTACACTTCGTTCTTTTGTACCATATGCCGCACCGATTGCCGCACCAAACCCGTAACCCATTGTGCCAAGTCCGCCGCTTGAAGCAACACGGCGGGAGGTTCTGAAATTAAGATTTTGCGCTGACCACATC
>JAZQHZ010000059.1:0-7289 GCA_045540855.1 Clostridia bacterium | reverse complement strand
GGTTCCATCTCGCTTGGAGGGTGCACTCTTTTGAGCGAGCGTCAGCAAGGGAGATTTTCAAGAGGGAAATTCCCTCTTGAACGGTATTCTTTTTCGTTCTTTTTCTGTTACTGCAGACAGAAAAAGAACCGGGGATATACGTTGCAAACAATTAAAACTGAACGTCTTGGGGCAGAGCCCGTTTGAATCGTTTGGGCGAGTGCAACCATCTCAACAAACCCAAATTTGAATTACAAACAGTCTTGCGTAAGCATTAATTACGCATTACGCATTGCGAATTACGAATTAATTGTATTTGTCGCAAGAGACAAACACAATTCCACCGCCCCGCTCTTTTCGGTCAAATTGCTACAAAAAAACCAATCTTTTTGTGAAAAATGTAACAAGTTATTTTTATGACAAAATTTCGCTTTCAATTCTACTGAAAATATGTTATAATCAAGGTATATGACAGTAATTTTACTGTGAACGAAAATATTATGCAGGAGGGCAAATAATATGGGTCATATCAATGAAGCCGGTGTTAAGAAAATCAATGAGATTTGCGACAGATACATAAACGAAAAAACACCGCTTATGATGATTTTAAGCGATATCCAGAACGAGTATGGCTATATTCCGCTTGAGGTTCAGGAAATCGTATCAGAAAGAACAGGACTGAGCGTTGCGGAGATTTACGGCGTTGTTACTTTCTATTCTTTCTTCTCACTCAAGCCGAAGGGTAAGTATGTAATCGGCTGCTGTATGGGTACAGCTTGTTACGTAAAGGGTGCACAGCAGATTATTGACAAGTTCTCGGAAATTTTGGGAATCGGTCCGGGAGAAACAACAGAGGACGGAATGTTTACCATTGACGCTCTGCGTTGTATCGGTGCGTGCGGAATTGCACCGGCAGTAACCATCAACGGAACAGTTTATCCGAAGATGACAGTTGATATGGTATCACACGTTGTTGAAGAATATCGTGCGCTTGGAGGTGTTAATTGATGAGAAGTATTACTGCATTAGACGAAAAAATCTATACCTGTACAAAGGACCTTACAAGTAAGATAGACGGTTCGAACGGTAAGCGTGCGATTCTTTTGTGCGGCGGTACAGGCTGTCTTTCGTCACATTCATTGGAGATTAAGGAGAGGTTTGAGCAGCTTATTGCCGACTATCATCTTCAAGAAAAGGTTACAGTCAACATCGTAGGCTGCTTCGGCTTTTGCTCTCAGGGACCGTTTGTTAAGATTTATCCTGAGGATACACTCTATCGTATGGTTGGAGTAAAGGATGTTGATGAAATATTCAATTCAGATATTTTAAACGGTCAGATTGTTGACAGATTACTCTATGTTGATCCTAACACAGAGGAAAAGGTTGCAAGACAGGATGACATCAATTTCTATAAGAAGCAGAAGAGAATTGCTCTTCACGGCTGTGGTGTTATCAATCCTGAGGATATTAACGAGGCAATCGGCGAGGGTGCATTTGCAGGTCTCAAGAGAGCATTGTCAATGTCACCGAAGGAGGTTATTGACGAGGTTTTAGCCGCAGGCTTATGAGGCCGTGGCGGTGCAGGCTTCCCGACAGGTAGAAAGTGGTCATTCGCCTACGCAAACGAGGCAGACCAGAAGTATGTTGTATGTAACGGTGACGAGGGTGACCCGGGTGCATTTATGGACCGTTCAATCCTTGAGGGTAACCCGTTTGCAGTGCTTGAGGGTATGATGATTGCAGGCTATGCAATCGGTGCGACAGAGGGCTATTTCTACGTTCGTGCAGAGTATCCTATCGCAATCAACCGTTTACGCAAGGCAATTGATCAGATGAACAAGAAGGGACTTCTTGGCGATAACATTTTAGGAACAGATTTTAGCTTCCGTGCAAATATCAGACTTGGTGCAGGTGCGTTTGTCTGCGGTGAGGAAACTGCACTTATCCACTCAATCGAGGGTAAGAGAGGTATGCCGCGTCCGCGTCCGCCGTTCCCGGCAGTAAAGGGCTTATGGGGCAAGCCGACAATCGTGAATAACGTTGAGACACTTGCTTGTGTTCCGTATATTTTAAGAGAGGGCGCTGCTGATTTTGCAAGCTGCGGAACAGAGGGCTCAAAGGGCACAAAGGTATTCGCTTTAGGCGGTAAGGTAAATAACGTAGGTCTCGTTGAAATCCCGATGGGTACAACCCTTCGTGAGCTTATCTTCGATATCGGCGGCGGTATTCCTGACGGAAAGAAGTTCAAGGCAATCCAGACAGGCGGACCTTCGGGCGGATGTCTCACAGAGGAAAGCCTTGATGAGCCGATTGATTTCGATAACCTTGTTGCAAAGGGCTCAATGATGGGTTCAGGCGGTGCTATCGTAATGGACGAGGACAACTGTATGGTTGACGTTGGGAAGTTCTATATGGAATTCATCTGCGACGAGTCGTGCGGTAAGTGTTCACCGTGTAGAATAGGTACAAAGAGAATGCTTGAAATCCTCACACGTATCACTGAGGGTAAGGGCACAATGGAGGACCTTGACGAGTTAGAGGAATTAGGACGTTCAGTTCAGGCAAATGCGTTATGTGCATTGGGTCAGACTGCGGCAAACCCGGTAATTTCGACATTAAAGCATTTCAGAGACGAATACATAGCTCACATAGTTGAGAAGAGATGTCCGGCAAAGGTATGTAAGAACCTTATGCAGTACACAATCATTCAGGAGCAGTGCTTCGGCTGTGGTATGTGTGCACGCTCGTGTCCGGCGAACTGTATCGAAAGAACAGACTTCACTGCACCGGGCAAGAAGCTTCCGGCATATCAGATTGACCCGCAGAAGTGCGTGAAGTGCGGAGCATGTATTGCGACCTGTAAATTTAAGGCAATCGTAAAGAAATGATAGGAGGATAAGAAAATGGCAAAAATTAATATCATAATCGAAGGCGTCTCCTATCAGGTTGAAGAAGGTCTCACAATTCTTGAGGCTGCAAAGGCGTGCGGATATGAAATTCCGTCGTTATGTGCTTTCAACCACGGAGAATGTTCACAGGGCTCATGCCGTGTATGTCTTGTTGAGGTAAAGGGTGCAAGAGGTCTTGTGGCTTCGTGTACATACCCGATAACAGACGGTATGGAGATAAATATTTCAACTCCGAAAGCAACGGAGGCAAGACGTGCTTCAGTTGAGCTTCTGCTTTCAAACCACAATAAAAACTGTCAGCAGTGCGATAAGAACGGTCAGTGTGAGTTATTGAACGTTGCACACATCACCGGCGCACGTGAGGGCAGATATCAGGGTGCAAAGACACCGACTACAATAGATCAGCTCACACCGTCAATCGTGCGTGATACATCAAAGTGTATCCTTTGCGGACGTTGTGTTGCAAGATGTGAAAATGCTCACGGCTTAGGTATCTTAGGCTTTGAAAACCGTGGCTTCAACACAATCGTTGCTCCGGCAGAGAATCGCTCAATGGCAGATTCGCCGTGTATTTTATGCGGTCAGTGCGTAAGCGTATGTCCGACAGGTGCATTGATGGAGAAGTCAGAAATCGCATTGGTTGACGCTGCAATGAAGGCAGGCAAGCACGTTGTAGTGCAGACTGCTCCGGCAGTACGTGCGGCACTCGGCGAGGAGTTCGGCTTACCGATAGGCACAGCTGTAACAGGTAAGATGGTTGCGGCATTGAAGAGACTTGGCTTTGACAAGGTTTATGACACAAACTTCGCTGCTGACCTCACAATTATGGAAGAAGGCACAGAGCTTTTATCAAGAATTCAGAACGGCGGCACATTACCGATGATTACATCGTGTTCACCGGGCTGGGTAAACTATGCGGAGTATAACTATGGCGATCTTTTAGGTCATTTATCAACCTGTAAGTCACCGCATCAGATGCAGGGTGCAATTATCAAGTCATATTATGCACAGAAGAAGGGCATTGACCCGAAGGATATCTTCGTTGTATCAATTATGCCGTGTACTGCAAAGAAGGACGAAAAAGAGCGTGACCAGATGCAGCGTGACGGTATGAAGGACGTTGATGCAGTTCTCACAACACGTGAGCTTGCAAGAATGATCAAGCGTGCAGGTATAATCTTCAACCGCCTTCCGGACGAGGAATTTGATCAGGATTTAATGGGCGAATACACAGGTGCAGGCGTAATCTTCGGCGTAACAGGCGGAGTTATGGAGGCGGCGTTAAGAACAGTTTATTTCGTACTCACAGGTCAGGAGCACGAGGCTATCGAGTTCAAGGCAGTGCGTGGCTTTGAGGGTGTGAGAGAGGCATCAATCGAGATAAACGATATGACAGTAAACGTTGCAATTGCACACGGTATGAAGAATGCAAAGGTGCTTCTTAACGAAATCCGCGAGGGCACATCAAAGTATCACTTCATTGAGATTATGGGATGTCCGGGCGGCTGTATAGCAGGCGGCGGTCAGCCGTTGGTACGTCCGTGCTTCCTTCCGAACGAGGATGATGACATCCTTGATACATACAAGGAAAAGAGAGCACAGGCACTTTACAGCGAGGACGAAAGACAGACCTTACGTCAGTCACACAACAACCCGCAGATTAAGGCATTGTATGATGAATTCCTCGAAAAGCCGAATTCACACAAGGCACACGAGTTATTGCATACAACATACAGCGAGAGAGTAAAGTTTAACTGATAAAAAGTGATTGAGGCGATTGCGAAAGCAATCGCCTTTGTTATTGACATCCGGTTGCAAAAATGATAAAATATACATATAAATTCCTGTGAAGGAGGGGTAAAAATATGAAAAAAATGTTGGCTTTATTGCTTTCCTGTGTGATGCTTATTTCGGTTGTGCCGGGCTTTGCTCAGGAGAGTGAAAAGACAGAGTCTGATAGCATGAGAAAGGAAATGCTTGAAATCAGACGTGAGGAGCACCGCAGGGAAAAGGCATCACTTTCAGAGAGTGCCATTACCCTCAGCGGTAAAATTTCACTGCCGGACGGTGCAGTGGCAAAGGAGGACGGACAGGTAAGCCTTTATATCTATCAGACCTGTGCAGACACTTTTGTTGATGCAGGATATGGCAGTAGCTATTATGCTGCGGCAAAATTTGAAAAGGGCGATGCGTATGCAACGTATTCCACAGAGCTTCCTGCCGGCAGCTATGCCATTGAGGTGTATTCAAACGGTCACTTTGAAAACACCGTTACAGGCACACAATATTACAGAGGTGGCTCGCTTGTCAGGGATATTGCCTTTGCGGAGGTTATTACTCTTGAAACGGACAAAACCCTTGATATTGAGCTGATGAAGGGTGACGGCACGATAAGCGGCACAATCACGCTTACAAATCCGCCGTCAGCAGACGGATATTTATATGTACGTGCGTATACATATCCCGTAAATGATGACAGCGATTTCAGAATACCGTCAAGAAGCAGAATTCCCGTAAGTAAGGGACAAAAGCAGGTTGACTATTCGATTTCTGCTCCGGCGGGAGTTACGTATGTATATGTGTATGACGAATACAGCGCAAACGGTTATTTCTCGGTTTATGACGGAGTTACAAGTGAAAGCTCGTCACAGAGAAGATATTTCGACACGTCAAAATCGTATACTGATGTGGACTATCTTTACAAAAATGTGCCTGTAACAGAGGACTACGGTCTGAAAATCGAGGTCACACTTGATGAGGCGGTTGAATATTACGGATACGTGGATATTGACCTTTACAATGCAGACGGTGACTATCTTGACTATGGCTATGCAGAGCTTGCCGATGGCGAAAAAAGTGCAACAATATACTTTAATGCACTTGAAGAGGCGGCATATGCAATGCTCTACGTGGATGACGGCAACAGCTACGTGACATATTACTATAATGAAGAAACGGGAATAACCGGCAATGAGGACAATGCAACCTTTATAAGTGCCGACACCGAAGTGCTTGAAATCAAGTTCCCGAAGATGTACACCGTAAGCGGTGAAATTGACCGTAACGGAGTGCTTGAAGATATACCGTTCAGCATGGAAATGTGGGTTATGTTTGATAACGATTATTTCTATTCGGAGGCATATTTCCCGTTGGGTGATACGGCGTATTACAGCATAAAAATCCCGGAGTATCTCAAGGGCGAATATGCAGATGTATCAGTCGGCATCGGTGATGCGGTGGTATATGGAGAAATGACGCTTAACGGCAATACTACACTTGATTTAACACTCGATGAAAATATGATTGCAAGTGTACCCGGAAGGGTTATGCTTACCGAGCCTGCACCCAAGGGCGGAGTGAGCGTTGCGATATATGATGAGTATACCTATCGGATTATAAATTATGTCTATATTCCCGAGGGTGAAACCGAGGCGGAATATAATGCAAAGATGCCGTTTAATGAAGAGGGCATATATTATACGGGAATTGATATGTATTCGGATTACCCGGGATATACGGGCTATATCTCAACGGAGCTTGATATAAACAACCCGTCGGATAATATTGATGAAATAGAAATCACAAAATACGTGCCGGTAAGCGGAAAGGTCGTTGTACCGGAAAATGCGGTACTTAATAAGGGCGTCAGCTTCTATGTAAGGGTTGAGTATGCGGACGAAAGCTCACAATACAATAATGCAAGAGTATACGGCACAGTCTGGGACGGAGAAACGGAATGTGAATATACGGTGCTTGTTCCGGAAAGTAGTGTGATTGAACGTGCATATTGCACTGTCAGATCAGCAGGTGAGTCACAGATTTCAAAGACAGAGACGGACTGTGAAGAGGTTGCAGGCAAGAATGTGGGAACTGGAATTGACGGTGTCGATTTCAGGCTTATAAAGGGTGAAATCAGACTGACGATAGATTCGTTTGGATTTGTTGACGGATTGCTTACGGCAAAGATAACAAGCGAATGTGGGCCGGATTATGAGGTTTACCCGACCTTGTGCTATTGCGAATACGACAAGGACGGCAGACTTGTCGATGTGTTTACCCATACAACAAGCAAGCTGATGGACGGCGGAACAGGTAGCTTTTTCCATAATGAGGCAGTGCAGAACGGAAACACGTTTACACTGACCATATGGAGCAGTGTTACAGGTATGGAGCCGTTGGTTGAAGTGGCAAAAAGCAGATAAGAATAAAACCGGAGCGAAATAAATTTTCTCTCCGGTTTTTTTGTGCTATGAACATTAATTTAAATTCACAATTATGCTGGCGCTAATTGTTGGCGTTTCAAATTTGTGTTTGTTGGGATGGTTGCACTCGTCCAAACGATTCAAACGGGCTCTGCCCCAAGACGTTCAGCTTTAATTGTTTGCAACGTATATCCCCGGT
>JAZQHZ010000058.1:0-5039 GCA_045540855.1 Clostridia bacterium | reverse complement strand
GTTGGGTGGTAGATGTAGGGGCTGATGCCCTCATCAGCCCGCAAAATTATACCAAATTTGCCCATTGTTACGCCAACGGCGTAACAATGGCGGGACGATGAGGGCATCGTCCCCTACATTCCTGTTTACAAATTTATCCCGATAAATTCAAATTTGAAACACTTACAATTACGCGTCAGCATAATTACGCATTACGCATTCCTAATTAATATTATATCCCTATTCACATAATTTGTCAAGAAAGGAGATATTATGTTCAATGCCTTAAAGCTCCGGCAGATGGAGGTTGTTTCACTTTGTGATGCACGTCGGCTCGGATTTGTTTATGATGTCGAAATCAATGAAAGAACCGGTGAGGTATCGGCAGTGATTGTGCGGTCACGTATGGGATTTTTGTGGCGGTTTTTCGGTAAGGGCGAGTATATTATTCCCTGGGAACAGATTGCCGTAACAGGTCGTGACCTGATGCTGGTAAAGCTCGAATCATAACAAAACTGATAAAAAAATGTCAATTTTTTCGGTGTTAATTAGACTATATTTCACTTGATTTTAAAATGCTATTGTGGTAGAATATAAAATGGCTTAGAAGTGGTCATAAAACACTATATTGAATTCTGCTTTTTTCGTAAGCGGGATTGAATATTCTGTTTTACGATCACAAAAAAACAAAAGCAGAAAGGACAATTATTATGGATACTAAGGTACAATCAAAGGGCGGCTGGCGCACTAATAAGTGGATAAGAGCCGCAATTCCGGCACTTCTTCTTCATTGCTCAATCGGTACGGTTTACTGCTGGTCAATCTTCAGTCAGGAAATCGCTGATTATATCGGCTTTTCAAAGAGTGCCACAGAGTGGGCGTTCAGCCTTGCAATTTTCTTCCTTGGTATGAGTGCGGCATTCTTAGGAAACGTAGTTGAAAAGGACATTCACAAGTCATCACTTATTGCTACAATCTGCTTCGCAGGCGGTATGGCAGGTACAGGTGCATTTATCTGGTACGGCGGTGCTAATCAGGGCAGCGTACTTGCACTTGTAGGTATTTATTTATGCTATGGCTTTATCATGGGTGTAGGTCTTGGAACAGGCTATCTTTCACCGGTTAAGACTCTTATGCTCTGGTTCAGCGACCGTAAGGGACTTGCAACAGGTCTTGCAGTTGCAGGCTTCGGTGCCGCAAAGGCAATCGCAAGCCCGATTATGCAGGGAATGCTTGGCGGCCTCGGAGAGGGAGCTATTTATAAAATGTTCTTCATTCTTGCAGCAGTTTATTTTGTAATGATGTTTGTGGGACATTTATTATTAAAGAAGCCGGACGGCTGGCACGAGCCTTCAGGCGACGAAAAGAAGCCGGGCATTATGGAAGTGTTAAAGACAAAGCCGATCAAGAACTACATCGGTATCTGGTTAATGTTCTACATAAACATCACCTGTGGTCTTGCACTTATCTCACAGGAAAAGTATATTGTAAAGTGTCTCGGACTTGCAGCATTTGTGGGTATTATTTCAACAGTATCGGCTGTGTTCAATGCGGGCGGACGTTTGGGTCTCTCAGCACTTGCTGATAAAATGAAGGACAGAAACACTGTGTACAAGCTGATTTTCATCTTCTCAATCGTGTTCACAGCACTTACAATCGCCACAGGCGGCATTGCAAACGGAAATGGAAATATGCTGTTAACCGTTCTTGTACTTGCACTTATAATGGTAGTAAATGCAGGATACGGCGGCGGCTTCTCAAATGTTCCGACGCTCCTCTCAGATCACTACGGTATGGGTTCAATCAGTGCAATCCACGGCATCACATTATCAGCATGGGGCTTTGCAGGTCTCACAGGTAACCAGCTTGCAACCTGGATTGTAGGAAAGTTCGGTCAGGAGATAGAGATTGCCGGAGGAATACACGTAAATCCGACAGGCTATCAGGCAGTTCTTTACGTAACAATCGCACTTTATATAGTAGCATTCCTTCTTAGCTTATTCTTCGTTCAGAAGAGCGGCAAGGAAAGTAAGTAAAAAAACAAAGTCGGAGCATTTGCTCCGACTTTTTTATGTGGTGAATCATCGTATCACCCATGCACACATTCTGCAATGTAGCGCTCCAGTGCAGCCCATTGCTCAACAAGTCCCGATTTGATTTCAAAATCAATCTCCGGCACTCTTGTAATCATCCTTTTCAGCTTCTCTGTTTCAAACCCTGCTGCACTTGCTATATATTTATCCGCCACAAACGGTGCCACTCCCACCGCCGATGCCACCTCGTATTTGTTACGGCTTCCCGTCAGCTTCGTCTTTAATATCTTCTCCGCACTGCTTTCAAGCAGATACAATATTCCGAACGCACTCTCGCTTGAGGTACGCAATTCATTTACCACACGCATCGCCGTCACTGCATCACGCTTCATAATTGCATCAGTCAGGTCAAATATCTTTATTCCCATCGCCTTTGAAACCACTCTGTCAATATCTGACTTTGTAATCTCGCCGTCGCAATAGTCCAGAAGCTTATTGAACTCATTCGTAAGATTGCTCAGTCCCGGGTCTACCACTCCCACAAGATACGCCGCACAATCCTTTGACATCTTCACCTTTGCATTCAAGGCCTGCCTGTTCACCCACGTAATCAGGTCCGACTCGCTCTGATATGCAAACTCTATCGCAAGCCCTGCCTTTTGCACCGCCTTATAGAGAACACCTCGCTTGTCAACCTCGCTCTCGTTAAAGATTACGACGTTTTCCTCCGATGCTCTGCTGAATTTCTCAAGCCAGAACTGCTTTGTTTCCTCATTCGCCTTCTTGAAAATCTTGGAATCACGAATAATTATCAGCTTCTTATCCGTCATCATCGGAAAGCTTTCCCACGCATCGTCATACGCATCAAGCGTCGTATCCGTTCCCTCAAACTTCAGAAAATTGAATTCAGGGAATCCGTTGTCCGGCACAAGCGCTTCTATTTTCTTTTCGTATGTTCTTTTAATATATCCCTCTTCGCCGTAAAACAGGTATATCTGCCGTAGCTTTCCCTGTGCCAGCTCGTTCTTTAAATCTGTAATAGAGGGTCCCGAGCTCTTCTTTGCCATTTTCTCTCCTTATATAATAGGTATATTTTTCTTTTCTGCGGAAATAATTTCTTTATTACAGTATATCACATAAAGTGCAGTTTTTCAATACATTTGTGCGATTGTTACACGATTTTCGCAGTAATATTACAAGTTTGTTACAATATTACTACAAAATATTTTCACAAAAGGGTTGACAAATCCATTTTTATGGTGTATAATAGCTTTTGTAATGATTTTGTAATATTAGTAATTTTTATGTAATCAAACGGCAACTTTTGAAACAAAGCCGTTTCGATATTAGGAGGTTTTATTTAATGAAGAACTTTAAACATTCAATGTTAGCGATTATCGCAGTTGTAATGATAAGTTCACTGGCTGCCGCACAGGCAAAGGATTTTAAGAACACAACAGAGTTAGTGAGCCGTCTTACAACAGGCTCGCAGACAAACAGTATTTCAATAGAGGAAGATTTTGAAATAACACCGGAAGAAGAAGCCGAGCAGGCTCGTATAGAAATTGAAACATCACCCGAGGCAGCTGCCAAGAGCACTCTCGAGACAGGATATGTTTCACTCACAAGCGGTACACTCAAGGTAAGAAACAACCCGTCAGTTGAGGCGGATGTAATTGATACACTTGATGCTTGTGAAGAGGTAAAAATCCTTTCAAGCTCGGACGGTTGGTTAACCGTTTCGTACGGCGAGGGTCAGACAGGATATGTCAACAGCAGTGAAATCACAAACGATAAGGAAGATGCAGAGTATAACGCTATGCATTACGAGAACTACAAAAAGGCTCAGGTTATGACCTATGGCGATGTAGTTAATGTACGTTCATCAGCAAGCAAGAGCTCATCAGTTATTACTCAGCTTGATGATGGCACAGAGGTTGTAACTCTCTGGTCAGAGGGCGATTTCATTAAAATCGCTTACGGTGCTGACTATAACGAGGGATATGTAATCAACACAGCACTTGACCTTACAGGTGAGTGGGTTGATAAGGATGTCGTTTCAAACAGACAGAAGGAGGTTGCTGAAGCAAAGGCAGCAGCAGAGCGTGCAGCGGCAGCAGAGCGTGCAGCAGCGGCAGAACGTGCGGCAGCAGCAGAGCGTGCAGCAACAGCTAAAAAAGCAAAGACAAAGGCTACAACTGCCAACGATTCATCAGACGGTGCACCGGCAGCTTCATCAAAGGGACAGGCTATTGTAAACAGTGCAAGAAAGTATCTTGGCGTTCCATATGTATGGGGCGGTACATCACCGAGAGGCTTTGACTGCTCAGGTCTTGTGCAGTATGTATGCCGTCAGAACGGTATCAGTGTAAACAGAGTTGCGGCAGATCAGGCACGTAACGGTAAGTATGTAAGCCGTAACAACCTTCAGCCGGGTGACCTTGTATTCTTCGCAAGAGGTGGCAGAATTCACCACGTAGGTATTTACATCGGCAACGGAAATATGATTCACGCACCGCAGACAGGTGACGTTGTAAAGGTTTCTTCAATCAACACATCATACAGAACAAGCACATATGCTGGTGCTCGTCGAGTATATTAATTGCTTTTACCCAAAGCAGACCCCTGTTCCGCCGGGATAAAACTTCACTCCCAGAAGTTTTTATTCCGGCGGAAATTTTTTGCTTGACATTTGCATTGAAATATGTTATTATATTTATTGTTGATATGCCGCTGTGGTGGAATTGGCAGACGCAACGGACTCAAAATCCGTCGGAGTAAAATCCGTATCGGTCCGACTCCGATCAGCGGGATTTTAAAAAGCACTTGCATTTTGCAGGTGCTTTTTTGTTGTAATAAAGCTTTTAAATTTGGGTTTATCGGGATGTTGTTAATGCAGTGCATCGGGACTTTGTCCCCTGCTTATGCAGTGCTTATTGTTATGCAGTTGGTACCCCTACTTACTTTTCTACCTGCAGCAGTAGAAAAGTAAGCAAAAGAATGCCGTTTAAGGGGAAAACATTTTAA
>JAZQHZ010000057.1:0-7928 GCA_045540855.1 Clostridia bacterium | reverse complement strand
ACACATCTTTTGATTTACGGATTGTTGCCGGTGACGGTGATTCGTAAAGGTGAGGAAGATGGAGGTTTTTTAAAAACAAGGAGGAAAGACAAATGTCAAATGTAATTTCAATGAAACAGCTTTTAGAAGCAGGTGTTCATTTCGGACACCAGACAAGAAGATGGAACCCTAAAATGGCTCCGTACATCTTCACAGAGAGAAACGGTATCTATATTATCGATCTCCAGAAGACAGTAAAGAAGGTTGAAGAGGCTTACTACTTCATCCGTGACATCGCTGCAGCAGGTGAGGAAGTATTATTCGTAGGTACAAAGAAGCAGGCTCAGGACTCAATCAAGGAAGAGGCTGAGAGAGTTGGTATGTACTTCGTAAATGCAAGATGGTTAGGCGGTATGCTCACAAACTTCAAGACAATTCAGAAGAGAATTGCAAGATTAGAGCAGATCACACAGATGGAGACAGACGGTACATTTGAGGCACTTCCGAAGAAGGAAGTTATCAAGCTCCTCGCTCAGAAGGAAAAGCTTGAGAAGTACCTCGGCGGTATCAAGACAATGAAGAAGATTCCGGGTGCAATGTTCGTTGTAGACCCGAGAAAAGAGAAGATTGCTATTGCAGAGGCTAAGAAGTTAGGTATCCCGGTAGTAGCTATCGTTGATACAAACTGTGACCCGGATGAGGTTGATTATGTAATCCCGGGTAACGATGATGCTATCAGAGCCGTTAAGCTTATCGCTTCAACAATGGCTGACGCTATCATCGAGGGTAAGCAGGGTGTTGACGCTGTTGCAGAGGTTGCAGCAGAGGAGACAGTTGCAGACGCTGAATAATTTTGATATAAACTATAAAATTAATAGGAGGATAAACTAATGGCATTTACAGCTAAAGACGTTAAGGAATTAAGAGAGCTCACAGGTTGTGGTATGATGGACTGTAAGAAGGCTCTTACAGAGACAGACGGCGACAAGGACAAGGCAATAGAGTTCTTAAGAGAGAAGGGTCTTGCTACAGCTGCTAAGAAGTCAGGCAGAATTGCTTCAGAGGGTATGGTTAAGTCATACATCGACGGTAATGTTGCAGTTGTTGTTGAGGTTAACTCAGAGACAGACTTCGTTGCTAAGAATGAGGAGTTCCAGAACTTCGTAGGTGAGATTGCAAAGACAGTAGCTTCAGCTGCTCCGGCAGATGTTGAGGCATTAAAGGCAACAGCATACGGCGAGGGTACAATCGGTGACCTTCTTACAGAGAAGATTGCAAAGATTGGTGAGAACATGAACATCAGACGTTTCGAGAGAATCGAGACAACAGGTGTTGTAGTTGATTACATCCACGCAGGTGGTAAGATCGGCGTACTCGTAGAGGCAGACGCTCCGGACAATGCTGATACAAGAGAGGCATTAAAGAACGTTGCAATGCAGATTGCAGCCTTAAATCCGAAGTATCTCTCAAGTGACGATGTTCCGCAGGATTATAAGGATCACGAGAAGGAGATTCTTATCGCTCAGTTAAAGAACGATCCGAAGAACGAGGGCAAGCCGGATAACATCATCGAGAAGATGATCATTGGTCGTCTCGCTAAGGAGCTTAAGGAAGTTTGCTTATTAGAGCAGCTTTACGTAAAGGCTGAGAACAAGGAATCAGTTGCACAGTACCTTGATATGGTATCAAAGAAGGTTGGCGCAACAGTAGCATTAAAGAAGTTCGTTCGTTTCGAGACTGGTGAAGGTCTTGAGAAGAAGCAGGACGATTTCGCGGCAGAAGTTGCTTCAATGGTTAAATAAAGCGCAAAAAACAAAAATGTTGAAAAAAGCACGGAAAACGGCATAAACTCAAGGGTTTTGAGGATTTTGGATTTATCGTAACTTATCGTAAAATATCGCAGAATATCGAGTGTATTTGCGTAAGACTTGCGTAAAAGTTGCGTAGGGATTTTGAAATTTGCGTATGATGTGCTAATTTCGCTTCATTATTTTTAAATTAAGTAATATCAAATACGAACATAAATTTAAGAAAAATTTAGAATACGATATTTGATGAATAGCATTTACTGTATATTATTTAATGTATATTGTTTGAATTTAATTTGAGCAGAAGTTGATATTAAGGCAGAGTGATTATATTCCTCTGCCTTTTATCATACACAATTGCATATCAGAGAGATTAAGCATAGGCTAATCTCTCTTTTTTTATTGAAAACTTAAGAGAGGAAAGTGATAAGTTAAATGAGGAGAATTTTAGTATACAACAGTGAGGGAGATTGCCAGGTTGAGAGGTTTATCTCGCAAACAAATGAGAAAATAAAGCGAAAATTAAAATCTCAGCTTGAATACATACGTGACGAAAGGAATGGATTCATAGAGCCGTATGTTAAGCATTTCTCGATTGAGAAATATCGGCAGTTCTACGAACTCAGAGTAAAAGCAGCGGGAACGATGATACGAATTATCTTTATTGAGAACAGAGGCGAGATATTACTGCTCTATGCGTTCTATAAACGTGATCGTAAAGATACAGAAAAAGCACTTGAATGTGCGTTGAAAATTAAAAATGCAATTTCTTTAGAAAACAGTACCGTACAGAAACGGCAATTAGTAATTGCATGATTGGCAGCACCTTATGAGGTGCTTTTTTTAGTGCAAAAAAGGAGGAAACAATGAAAAACAGAGGACCGCCGGGAAAATATAAGTTTTCCTTGAACAAGACAAAAATATATTATGGAGGATTTTTTAAAATGAAAAAGAATAACAAATTAAAAAGATTTTTATCGGGAATTATGGCAGCGGCAATATCGTTGAGCCTTATTCCTACAACGCTGGCAGCACAGTCAAATGAATATGTTGATCCGGCAGACAGATGGGTTGAAGCCAACGGCAGAACAAACGAGCTTGACATTAACGCAACAACCACATACGAGACATTCTTCTGTCCGGTATGTGATATGGATACTACATCACTTGTATATCGTGTTCCGGAATACACAAAGTCGGAGGTCTCGGCACTTAACAGAGATGTTATGTACTCTGACGGCACGAAGATTGGCGGTGAGGGTACAGGAAATGTTGACAGCGGTACACCAGGTGAGGATGCGTTCTACAGTGGATATCATTACACCAAGGCTGTGTGTCAGAACTGCGGAGTTATGAACTCGGTAAACGGCACAGGCTGTTACTCGTTTGGCAGGAACGTATATATCTTAAATGCCTGCGATTACAATTTCTTTTTAGACTTTGACAATACAACATATACGCCATATAACAGCAAGTACCATACAACGGTATTGAAGAAGGGCAAGTATTGTCAGTTCTGTAAAGGAACACACGCAAGAGCAACTAAATCACAGGAGTTGCACGATTTTGATGAAGTGGTTGATGCACAGCTTGGAAATCAGAGATTTCATTTAACAGGCACCTGTGATGGTTGCGGATACATCAAGGACGAATATGCCGTTGCAAAATCCGTAGTGGAAAGCTATTACGGCAAAGTAGATGGCAAGGCACATACGGTAACGGTTTCAGACTTATCGGAGGACGGTGTAAACACAAGCATACGCTACGGAATAAAAGCCGGAGAGTGTGATGAAACATCGGCACCGAACTATACAGACGAGGGGTATTATCCCGTATATTATGAAATCACATATTCGTACGATGGTACAAGTATGACAGAGAACGGCGTTTCGTATGTATGGCTTTTAAGCGATAATTCAGACGAAATTGCCGCAGGAAGTGAAGTACATACTCACGATTACAGATACATTGAAACGGTTAAGCCTTCGTGTGCAGAGCTTGGCTATGAGCGTTGGCAGTGTACAGGTTGTGGTGCTCTTGAAAAGAGAAACTATGTACAGTCAAGCGGTCACGATTATGACAGTGTTACGATAAGAGAAGCAAGCTGTCAGCAGGGCGGATTTGTTCTTAATATGTGTAAAACCTGCGGCGATTACTACAGTGAAACTACATCGGTAACGGATCACGATTATGAGAAGAACTCAGTATCACCGACTTGCACAAAGGTCGGATATACTGAGCATATCTGCAAGGACTGCGGATACAAGTACCTTACAGACGTTACAGAGCTTGCAAGCCACGAATATACAGTGAACGTAACTGAGCCGACTTGTCTTGCAAAGGGATTTACAGCATATGTCTGCAAGAACTGTGATGATACATATATCAGCGACTATACAGAGCCGACGGGTCATGAATGGGACGAAGGCACAACAGTTACAAATTCCACTTGCGAGAGCGAGGGTGTGACAGAACATCATTGTCTCAACTGTGATGAAAAGATGATTATAGCTCAAAGTGCAAAGGGACACACTCCGGGTAATGCACCAACCTGTACAGAAGCACAGACGTGTGAGGATTGCGGTGCAGTACTTGAGATGCCGACAGGACATAGCTATATTTCAAAGGTTACAGAACCAAGCTGTACTTCATCAGGTTACACAACATATGATTGTGATAAGTGTGAGTACTCATATATTGCAGACTACACTGACAAGGTGAAGCATAACTATAATGCAGAAGTAACTGTTCCGACTTGTACGGAAATGGGATATACTACATATACCTGTGAGGATTGCGGTGACAGTTATGTAAGTGACTATACCGATAAGACAGCACACAACTACAATACAAAAGTAACAGTACCCACCTGTACAGAGATGGGTTACACAACATATACCTGTACAGACTGCAACGACAGCTATATTGCTGATTATGTAGATATATTACCGCATAACTATAACAAGCAGGTGATCGAGCCGACCTGCACATCACAAGGCTATACAATTTATACGTGCCCAGATTGCGGTAAGGAATATATAGGTGATGAAAAGGAATCGACCGAACATGAGTACAATACTGTTGTAACAGCTCCGACTTGTACGGAAATGGGTTATACGACATATATCTGTAAAGACTGTGACGAAAGTTATGTTGCTGACTATACAGAGGCGTTGGGACACAGTAATTCAGATTGGATTATAGATGTTCCTGCTACAATAGAGCATTCCGGTGGAAAGCATATTGAGTGTACGGTTTGTAAAGAGGTATTAAAAACAGAAGTAATACCGCAGCTGACTGATATTGATAATTCAGATGAGGACGGTACGGCAAAGGTTGGTGATTACAGTATCATTTTAACAGATAAATATGGTAAGCCTGTGTTTGATAGTGAAATTACCATTGATGCAAATGATAACATCACAATTAATCTCCCGAAGAACAGATTACTTGATTATTCGGACAGAACAACGATTACTGTATTCTATACCGAAACACAGGAACCTGTGGAAGGCTTAAATATCTTTATCTATGATATGAACAACAATGCAGCAGTAGGCAAAACGGATATATACGGTCAGCTTACTGTACCGAACTCTCAGACCTCAACAGGAAACAGCAATGGTACAGTTGGCGGAGCAGAGGGCGATAAGACATATACATATGTTGTAACTGTAACGGACAAGGACGGAAATATAATACCCGATTGCAATATACATATAGGCGAGGACGGAAGTCTGATTGTTGATTTACCTGACGGCGTTGTTCCGTCAGTAGAAAATCCCATAACAGTTACAGTAACAAACCCTGCAGGTGATGTACTTGCTGATATTTCGGTGACAGTTACGGCTGATAACGGATACAAAGAAAGTGGTATAACAGATGCAGACGGAAAGCTGACAGTACCTGTTACGAACAAGGGCTATACAGACGGTAACGGCTGTGTGGTAGTTGACGGATATATGGTGATTGTAAGCAGAGAAACAGGTTTTATTGCCAAAGCGTTTGTTGTGTTAGAGAACGGTAAAATAACAGTGGATTTACCTGCGAATGTTAAATTTGCTTATGATAACCGCATAACTGTTACGGTATTGAATAAGTCGGACAAAACACCCGTAAAGGATATACAGGTGACAGTAAATGAAACCGTAGAAACACCGGAAGTGACAGCAACACCGGAGCCTACAGCAGCACCCGAAGCTACATTAACGCCCGGAGCTACGGCAACACCGGAGCCTACAGTTTCGACTGAGGTCACAGAGAAACCGAAAAGTATGAACGGCACAACCGATGCAAATGGTAGGGTAGTATTCCCGCCACTTTATGAGGATATAACAGACGATAAGGGCAGTGCTGATATTACAAATCCGATTCCGACAGAAAACCCTGAAACACCGGGAGAGGTTGCGAATGTACTCTATAACATAATCGTAGAGAATAAGGATGCAGTTATCCCGGATGCATTTGTAAAGATTGAGAATAGAAAGGTATATGTTACACTTCCTGATACTCATACTTTAACAACTTCAAATCAGACTACGGTAACAGTACTTGACAAGAATATGGAGCCTGTCAAGGGCGTTAGTGTAACTGTTACGGATAAGAATGAGAAGAAAGCAACCAAGACAACCAATGCAAAAGGACAGATTACAGTACCTGTCAAGTCATCAGGTGGTGGCGGTGGTTCATCATCAGGAGGCGGCAGTTTGTATTCAACAGTAAATATCAAGGTGGTGGATAAAAACGGTAAGACTATATATCCGACAAAGTCAATAGGAACAGATAAGGTAACGCTTACATTACCGAGCGGCTATAGCTTAGAGGACAATTATTACACAATCACAGTAACTGACAGAAACGGTAAAGCAAAGGCTGATTATGAGGTTGTGGTTAAGGATAATGACAACAACACAAGCACAGGGACAACCGACGATAATGGAATAGTTATACTGCCTGCAGCGGAGCATAAAGCGTATGTTATAGGCTATCCCGACGGAACGTTCCGTGCGGACGGATATATGACAAGAGCTGAGGCAGCGGCAATATTTGCAAGACTCATCTCAGAGGAAAAGGACGAAAGTATAAGAGGAAGTGTTTCGTTTGATGATATATCATCAAGAGACTGGTATTATTCATATGTGGCATATCTTAAAAAGTATGATGTAATTGAAGGTTATGAAGATGATACATTCAGACCTGAAAACAAGGTTACACGTGCAGAGTTTGTTGCAATGGCGGTAAGATATTATGATATTACAGATGATGTAGATTACAGCACCACAACATCAAAGTATTCAGATTTAAGCTCAAGACACTGGGCAGCAAAGGATATTTCATATGCAACTTCAAAGGACTGGCTCAACGGCTATGCAGACGGCAACTTCAAGCCGGATAACAGCATAACAAGAGCAGAAGTTGTTGCGGTGGTCAACAGAGTTACAGGACGTATAGCAGATGAGGAATATATAACAAAGAACTATACGAAGCTTAACAGATTCACTGATTTAAAGGATAACGGTTTCTGGGCATACGGAGATATTATGGAAGCCGCAAATACTCATATGGCAATATTCGGTGGTGATACGGAGAATTGGGTAGATTAAAATATACGCAGAAAAAGCAATCCGGACAAGGGTTGCTTTTTCTGATTTTCAAAAGGAGAGTGAAGCAATGAAACGAAAACTTAAAAGGTTTGTAATACGAGCCATACCGATAGCTGCATATATGATGGTACTGTTGAGTGTCCAGGCATTTGCGGTTGAGGATATGTGGTCGGTTGCAAACAGGATAATTATTGACGTATATAACAAGATAGCGGGAATAAGTACAGTTCTTGCAGGACTTATGACTACTGTATGTGTAGTAGGAATGAAGCTTTCCAATAATCAGCAGAAGGTTGACCAAAGTGTAGACTGGCTAAAACGTATATGGATAGCATGGGCGATAATTAACGGTATAGGTGCGTTCTTAGCATATGTAAGACCGTTATTGTCGGGATTGGCTACGTTGGAATAAATCTGATTAAATGGAGGGAAAGCAATGTTAGAACCTATTTTAAAAGGTTTGATAGAATGGATATACGAGCTTATTATTGATATTTTCAGCTATGCCTCCGGAGAGCTTATCGGAGTTATGTCAATG
>JAZQHZ010000056.1:0-2894 GCA_045540855.1 Clostridia bacterium | reverse complement strand
CACAGCCGCCTGTAAAATTATTATCTCCGACAGGCTCGACGGTATACATAGAACCTTCTTTATTTGATGAATATCTCAGCAAAGGGTATCTTGAAGAACCGCTTGTAACACTTTACAGCGCCGATGGCGAACAGACCATTTCTGTAAAACAGTCCGAAACAGATGCATACATCGCTCAGGGCTATCTCACAGAGCCTCCGGAGCGTGAGGGTTTAAGCGATTTATTATCTCAGCTCGAAAGCTACGTAATGAATCGTAGCGGTAACTGGGGCGTATTCGTCCAGGATATGCAGACAAACGAATATCTCACTCTGCATGAGCAGAAATATTCAGGTGCAAGCCTTATCAAGCTCTTTACAATGGCTTCGGTATACAATCAGATTGAAGCCGGAGCACTCACAAAAACACCGCAGATTGAGGATCAGCTTCGTCAGATGATTACGATAAGCAGTAATTCAGCCTTTAACTTCCTTACCCGTCAGATAGGCGGCGGAAGTCCCGGCAAAGGCTTTGATGTTGATAATGCGTTCATTTCCTCAATCGGATGCACCAATACCCAGCACAGCTCAGAGCTCATCGAGCGTGACGGCTATAAGGCGTACTATAAGGGTAATAACCGTACCTCGCCAAGAGATTGCGGTCGTATTCTTACTATGATATATAAAGGTACTCTCGTATCGCAGGATGCAAGTGCACAAATGCTTGATTTACTGAAAAACCAGACACGCACCTGGAAAATTCCGGAATCACTTCCCGAAGGTGTTGTTGTAGCCAATAAAACTGGTGAGACAAGTACCGTCGAAGCGGATGCGGCAATTGTATATTCACCGGGCGGCGATTATGTAATCTGTGTCATCGGAAACGGCAACGTTTCAAGCGGCACAGCTACAATTCACGAAATTTCACGTATTGTTTATAATTATTTCAACTCATGACGGGCACTGATAAAGTGTCCGTTTTTCGTGATTTTTCATAAAATTTGTACACTTTATACATTATTTCCTCGTAATTTTTTACAGATAATTCATAAAACCCTCTTGATAATTGGCAATTTCTGTGTTATAATTATATTAAGAGAGTATCGGCAAACTCATAAAGAAGGGTGGATTAAAAATGAGTTCAGCAAAAGACAAAAATCAATATTTAAACAGTATGCTTATCAGTTTACCCACTGACGAAAGCTTTTTTTGTCGTGCAAATGCTTATATAGATTCACACACTTCATCAAAATATTATTTCATCGCCGCATATGTGGAAAATTTCAATAATTTTGCGGCATGGTACGGAATCGAAGCCGCTTCAAAGCTCATATCTGATTATTGTCAGCTGCTTTCTCAGCAGCCAGACAGTGTTGCAGGATATGTAAACGGCAATCATTTCGTATTAATAACTCAAAACGATAACGATTATATTTCCGGGCTTTGTGCTCAGATGAATAATATGGCAAAGGAATACGCAGGAAACATAGCTTTCTTGCCTAAATTCGGTATTTATAACCTTGATACACCTTCTCTCAATTGTGAAGAAATGTATGAGCGTGCAGCGATTGCACTTGATACAATAAAGGGAAATGTCGAAAAACAGATCTGTTATTTCGAGCAACCGATGCTTGAAAAGGTCATACACAGCCGCAGCCTTATCTCTGATATTCACAAGGCACTTGAAAACAACGAAATCACATTCTATCTGCAGCCGCAGTATAATATGTCTACCGGAAAAATCATCGGTATGGAAGCATTGGTGCGTTGGATTCATCCCGAACGTGGCGTAATATCCCCTGCCGACTTCATCCCGATGCTTGAAAAAACAGGACTTATCGCAAATGTTGACACCTATCTGTGGGATAAGGTATGTGCAAAGCTCAGACACTGGATAGATACAGGCATTCAGCCGCTTCCGATTTCAGTAAACGTCTCAAGAGTTGATGTATATGCTCTTGACGTGCCGAAATTTTTTAATAGCTTAATTGAAAAATATCAGCTTGACAGACGTCTTCTTGAGATTGAAATCACAGAAAGCGCCTATACTTCGGATAACACAAAAATTTCAGAAGTAATTGACACACTCCGCAAAGACGGCTTCGTCGTCCTTATGGATGACTTCGGAAGTGCATATTCATCACTCAATATGCTCAAGAGTGTAAATGTAGACGTATTAAAGCTTGATATGAAGTTTTTGGAGCTTGAACGTGATAATTTCATCAAGGGTTTCGGCATAGTTGAAACAGTTTTAAGAATGGCAAGATTTATGGGGCTCAAGATTGTTATGGAGGGTGTAGAAACCGCCGAGCAGCTTGATTATCTCGTAAAAGTAGGCTGTAAATTCGGTCAGGGCTATTATATGGATCGCCCGATGCCGGTAGAAGCCTGCGAAGCAAAGCTTATCGACCAGAGCAAGCTTGACTTTGAGGGGCTTAACACCCGCACAATTGGTCGCATAAACACCAAGGAGCTTATGCAGAATGAAATGTTCAGCGAAATTATGATGAACAATTTCCTTGGCGGAATGGCTGTATATGAGGTTTATGACGGCAAAATCGAAATCCTTCAGGTAAACGAGCATTATCAGCACATTACAGGGCTCAGCTCGGACTATTTAGAAAAATTCGGCGGTCAGGACTTACTGCCTATGATACGTGAAAAAGAGCGTGATACCGTCCTTTCTGCATTTGACAGAGCATTTAATCGTCAGCTAAAGGGTGCTGAGTGCGAGTATATGCGTAAAACTATGGACGGAAGAGATATCTGGGTAAGACTGAGAATGTTCTTCCTTCGTGAACACGACGGCAGACGCCGTTACTGCGGTGTTCTGCGTGATGTAACACGTCGCCACCTTATGGAGGATCAGCTCTACGATCTTACTCATCCGAAAAAGTAACATTAAAGCGGTGTATC
>JAZQHZ010000055.1:0-8502 GCA_045540855.1 Clostridia bacterium | reverse complement strand
GTTTGCATATAAAACAAGACCGTTCCGGCCATAGTAGCGATCCATTGCATTCTTGTAAACCCTGCAATTTTGTCTTAACAAGTCCTCGTCAATGACATAAAGCGGAGTGCCGAACTCCTTTGCAAGCTCTACCGTATCATTTTTTCCTATCACAAGATGATTTTTCTCATTAACCGATAAATTATCCGATACGAACATCAAAATCATCCTCCATTCCTTGTGTTTATTCTTTTCCTTCTTCAAGTGCCGCCTGAGGTGCTGAAATTCTTTTACGTCTTCTGCGTTTTACAGTGGGCTGTGCACCGTCCGTTACACATTCCTTTGTTACCGTCACCTTTTCAATTGACTTGTCTGACGGAGTGTCAAACATAATATCCGAAACAGTTTCCTCAATTATCGCCCTCAAGCCTCTTGCACCTGTGTTACGCTCTATTGCCTTCTCGGCAATCGCCTCAACCGCCTCTTTTTCAAATTCAAGCACTACATCATCCATCTGCATCAATGCCTGATACTGCTTGATAAGTGCGTTCTTGGGTTGGGTAAGGATTGTTATAAGTGTGTCCTTATCCAGTAAGTCAAGCTTGGCAAATACCGGCAAACGACCTACAAATTCCGGAATAAGACCGAACTTTAATAAATCCTGCGGCAGAATATGCGACATAATCTCATTCAAATTCATATTCTTTCGGCTTTCAATCTTTGCACCAAAGCCGAGTGAATTTCTGCCGATTCTGTCGCCTATAATCTTTTCAATTCCTTCAAATGCACCACCGCAGATGAAGAGAATATTGGTTGTGTCAATCTGAATACACTCCTGATTCGGGTGCTTTCTTCCGCCCTGCGGCGGTACGTTCGCAACCGTTCCTTCAAGAATTTTCAAAAGTGCCTGCTGTACACCCTCACCACTTACGTCACGTGTGATTGATACATTTTCAGACTTTCTTGCAACCTTGTCTATTTCATCTATATATATGATACCACGCTGTGCCGCTTCGATGTCATAGTCTGCTGCCTGAATGAGCTTTAAGAGGATGTTTTCTACGTCCTCACCTACATAGCCCGCCTCGGTTAAAGAGGTTGCATCGGCTATTGCAAACGGTACATTTAAAACTCTTGCAAGATTCTGTACAAGGAAGGTTTTACCGCTGCCGGTAGGTCCTAAAATAAGAATGTTACTCTTTTGCAGCTCCACTCCGTTATTTGCCACACCGTGATTTATTCGCTTGTAATGATTATATACCGCTACCGACAAGAGCTTCTTTGCCTTCTCCTGTCCGATAACGTACTGGTCAAGAAATTCCTTTATTTCTTTCGGCGTCGGAAGATTTT
This sequence comes from Clostridia bacterium, assembly GCA_045540855.1. Classification (GTDB taxonomy): domain Bacteria; phylum Bacillota; class Clostridia; order UBA1381; family UBA1381; genus UMGS1958. Next base: position 7,173 of record JAZQHZ010000055.1, on the reverse strand, counting down.
CCATTTCCTGATAACTGCTGTTATCTGTATCCATATCTCCCGATAAAATGCTGTTGCACACGTCAACACATTCGTTACAGATATATACGCCGTGTCCCGAAAGCAGACGGCTTACCTGATCCTCGAACTTGCCGCAGAAGGAACACCTCATCTTGTTATTCTCGTCCATAAATAAATCCCTTCAAATGCACACAAACACCGTATGCTTACGCATACGATGCTGTGATTATATTATTTTCTTTCTATGACCTCATCAATCAAACCATATTCCTTTGCCTGCTCTGCCGTCATATAATTATCACGTTCTGTGTCAAGGCAAATCTGCTCGTATGACTGACCTGTACGCTCTGCCATAATTCTGTTCATACGCTCTCTGATTCTTATGATGTGGTCTGCGTGAATCTTGATATCGGTAGCCTGTCCGCCAAGTCCGCCTGAAATAAGCGGCTGATGAATCATAACCTCACTGTGCGGCAGAGAGTATCTCTTACCCTTTGCACCTGCCATAAGGAGGAATGCTCCCATACTTGCTGCCATACCGATACAAATTGTTGATACGTCGCACTTGATATACTGCATTGTATCGTAAATTGCCATACCTGCCGAAATCGAGCCGCCCGGGCTGTCGATATAAAGCTGGATGTCCTTGTCCGGATCCTTTGCTTCAAGATAAAGCATCTGTGCTACAACCAGGCTTGCTGTCTGATCCGTTACCTGGTCTGCGAGGAAAATTATTCTGTCCTCAAGTAATCTGGAGTAAATATCATAGGAACGTTCGCCTCTGTTGCTCTGTTCCACTACCATAGGTACTAATGCCATTTTGTCAACTCCTTTTTTAATATTGTTACAAATACGCCGCAGCAATTTGCTTCGGCGTATCTGTGGTAAGCTTAATTATTTTACAACTGCATTGTTTACCATCATTGTGATAGTATTCTGCATAGCGAGATCCTTCTTCATATTCTCTTTCTCAGCCTCGCCGATGAGCTCCTTAATCTTGTCAAGCTCCATATTGTACTTCTTTGACATATCAACGAACTCCATTTCGAGCTCCTCGTCAGTCGCCTCAATACCCTCAGCCTTCATAACAGCCTCGATTACCAATGAGCCCTTAACCTGCTTCTCGGCCTGCGGTCTGAACTGTGCCTTCATAGCCTCTAAGTTTGAGCCTGTGTACTGGAGATACATATCAAGGTTCATTCCCTGATACTGTAATCTCTGAGCGAAGTCGTTAATCTGATTCTCAACCTGTGCCTCGATCATAGCCTCCGGAATGTCAACCTCTGCATTCTCTACTACCTTCTCGATTACAGCGTTCTCTGTCTCAATCTTAGCCTTATTTTCAGCAGCCTCTGTGAGCTTTGCCTTTACTGACTCACGGTACTCTGCCATTGTCTCGAACTCACTTACCTCGCTTGCGAAGTCATCGTCAAGCTCCGGAAGCTCACGAACCTTGATTTCCTTTACCTTACAAGCAAATACCGCTGCCTTGCCTGCTAAATCAGCTGCGTGATACTCCTCCGGGAATGTTACGTTTACATTTATGTCAGCATCAATCTCTGCACCTACTAACTGCTCCTCGAAGCCCGGAATGAATGCACCTGAGCCAATCTCAAGCTCATAGCCCTCACCCTTGCCGCCTTCGAACGGTACGCCGTCTACGCTGCCCTCGAAATCAAGAATTACGATATCGCCGTTTGCTACTGCACGGTCGTCAACCTGGATCATTCTTGCATTCTTTGCCTGTGTAGCCTTGATATCGTTGTCGATATCCTCGTCTGTTACTGTTGCGTCAATCTTTGCTACCTCGATACCCTTGTAATCGCCGAGCTTAACCTCCGGCTTTGTTGTAACGAGTGCTGTGAACACTACCGGCTCACCCTTCTTGATATCCTCAACGTCGATTTCCGGTCTTGCAACAACCTCAAGACCTGACTCCTTAACTGCAGCCTCATATGCATCCGGTAATACTGCATTGATTGCCTCATCATAGAATACTGCCTCTGAATACATCTTTTCGATGATTGCCTTCGGAGCCTTGCCCTTTCTGTAGCCCGGAACGTTGAACTTTCCTACGTTCTTCTTGTAAGCTGCGTTTACAGCCTTTGCGAAATCCTCTGCGCTAACCTCAAATGTTAACTTTGAAAGATTCTTTTCAATTGATTCTGTCTTCACTGCCATAGTGATTTTATCCTCCTTATTATGCAATGTACTTTTGTACACACATTTATTCATTTTAACATACTTGATTATTATACCACGACTTTATAAATTTTGCAATTCTTTTTTTGAAAAAAACGGATTTTTTTGATAAAATTTTCATTTTGTTCATATAACCACACATAATCGGCGTTTTTTTCATACAATATGCGTAGTTTAACATACAAATAGGTGAGTAAAACTCACGTTTTACTCACCTCAGACCGTCGACAAATTGGTCAGACCACGCATAACTATTTAAGAAAAATATAAAATCAAAAATTTATTTTCCTTTACTAATTTCTCGCAGTCTGCCAGCGTGTAGACAGGTTTGTCTACACGCTGAGGTGAGTAAAACTCACGCTTTACTCACCTATCCACTTTGCCACTACTACAAATCTTTCATTCTTCGTATTATATGAGCAGGTTGATAACGTAAGCAGTCTGTCACCCAGCACTGCCGTTTCGCCTGTATCGTATATTGAAAGCTCCTTCACCTTTTTAACGTAATTATCAAACTCCTCCGGAGTCTGTGCCTTGATAAACGCATAGTACGGAAAATTATCCTTCACCCTTACATGCATCGCTCCGATTACCCTGTATATTCCGGTACGGTATAGCGTATCAAAATGAATATATCCGTTCTCCTCAAAGAAATCCTTGCTTTTATACTTTGACAGCTCGTGGAACATTGTTCCGCCATTCATATTATGACCGTATATTATGAGGTTATCGCTTTCATTTATACTGCACTCATAATCCAGAAACAGCATTCCGCCTGAGCGTTTATTCTTGTCAAAGCCACGTGTCATATAAAAATCGTTGCCATCATTGCGATACATCACCGGATAGTCTATATTGGTGCCTTTAACATACAGCCAGCCCGTAAGGTCATTGTTTTGCTGATACAGCGGATAATACTTGTTCATCATTCCGTTGTCCGCATAAGTTATAATCTCTCTCTTCTGACCTTCCTCCACCACAGTGTCCGCCACTTCCTGCTTTCTTACCACATTACGTATGTGCGACACCTTTTTCTCCGCCTCATTTATTCCACGGTAATAGTTTATAATATAGCCTGCGGTGCAGAGTAAAATCAAAAGAGAAAGGACCCGTATAATCAAGCGTTTCGCTTCCACTCGATCAAATCCTTTCTCTCTGTATTCTTAGTTGTTCTTTCTTCTCTTTTCGATGCCCGGATATGCAAGCATTCCAAGTGCAAACACGCCAATCATTGCAACGCCTGCAATCGGTGACGAATCACCTGTCTTCGGGTTTGTCTTTGTTGATGATGTGTTGCTCTTTGTTGATGATGTGTTGCCTGCAATCGTACCTGTCGATGATGTTGACTTTGATGATGACGGTGTGAGATTAACTCCGCCTTCGTATGCAATCTTCTGTCCTTCTGACAATGTGATTACCTTGCTCGGATTTTCCTCATTGAGTTCGATAGTTCTTGCAAGCTCGCCATCCTCGTCATAAATCTTAAGAGTTGCCTTCTTGTCTCTTGCTGTTGCAGTGTACTTACCCGGCTTGATTTCGCCGTCATCTGTACCTATCATTCTTTCTCCGCTGCTTACCTCCTCAACCGGAGCCTCTGTCGCTTCAGTCGCTTCCGGAGTAGCCTCTGCTGACGGTGTAGCTGTCGGAGCTGTTGTCGGAGCTGCTGTTGCCTTCGGTGTAGCTGTCGGAGCCGGAGTTGTCTTTTCAATCTCGTCCGGAGTCGGAGTTGAGCCATCCTCTACCGGGTCTGATACAATCGCCCAGTCGATATCCATTGCATCCTTAATGTCTGCCTTCTTTGCATCCTTTGCAACAGTTACTGATAAATTGTATGTATTCAACTCGTAAAGCTCATTTACGTTATATCTGCCGAGGAATATGTCTGCAACATACTTATCGTCCTCTTCCTTGATTTCAAGTTCGGTTTCATTTGAATCAAATACAACCTCATCAGCTGCATCCTTAAGCTCTATCTCGTATACATCAAACACATCGTCCTTATCAGCCTCAAGTCTGAGGAAGATGTCCGTAAGGGCATCGCCCTCAACCTCGCACGATACCTCAAATGCCTGATTAATCTGTGCGCCGTTATCGTCAAGACCTTCTAATGTATTTAACACCTTCTTGATTGACTTTGCATCCTTATCTGTTGTATCGTTTACAAACGAAATCTCATTCTCGTTTCCGTCTGTTACAATTACCTTAGTCTGACCTGCTGCGTGTGCACTTATTCCCATACACATTGTCAGTGCAGCCATTAATGCAATTATCTTTTTCATTTTTTATCCTCCATCCTGCACTCAGCGTGCATTTCAATTATCTGAAGAGGCTTTAACCTCTTTAAATTCTATATTTCCTTCAGTGACAAAGGTTTCGCCCTCCGTAAGCTTGAATACGTAGCTCAAAACGCCCTGCTCCTGAGAATCTTCTTTTTTAAGACGTATCACTGTTCTGGCATAGCCTGCGGCATCATATACCTTCACAAGTCCTTCACCCGTCCCGATATAATCGCCCGTGCCTATATCAGTTCCTGCCGTATAGATAACCGAGCTCTGAAGCTTTATAACCGCTTCTTCCTCAGCTTGCGATATTTCTTCCTTTTTAGAGGTTCCGCAGTTTAATACATAAGAATTAGCTTCCGATACTGTCGGCAATGTGTTTTTATATTTTTCTTTGCCGTCCTCATCATAGATTGCAATGAATCCGCCCGATATTTCTGTATAGTATCCCGGCATCATATTATAAATAGATTTACCAAACAGCTGCAACTTTTCTGCATTTGCCTGACCTGTACCGTTCAACGGTTCAAGATACAACGTGGAATGATATTCAATCTTGTCTCCTGAATTGAGATATACCGTCTCTCCCGATGTACCTGCCGCTTTATAGAAGGAAACCTCATTTTGCGAAGTTGTTATTCTTACCTGCTTATCGGTTTCAAGCGTATACATTCCCGGACGTATCTGAGCATTCTGTATGCCGACTGTTTTAAAGGTTTTTATACCCTCTTTAATCTCCTCGGCACCGTCCGGACGTGATTTTGCAATGATATCAAGACCGATACCATCTGCATTATCTGCTTCAATCATATATATTTTCGTTTCAATGCCAAGAGTATTATTGAAGCATCCGAGATAAATTTCTTTTTTATATACGCCCTCATCCTCAGTCACGTCTGATTCTTTAATCAGGGCTCCCGATGAGTCTGTCACGTCTATTTTATAGTTTTTAACAGTCTTTTCATCAGTTGAATTTATTCTTATATATATATCAACCGGTACCAGCTCCGGACTTTCGCTTTTCACTGTTATAACCCGGTTTATACCGTTTTTCTGGTGTGTATCGTCGGAAAGTATTTCGTTTATCGGTCTTTCAACTTCACTGTCAAAAGAGTTTCTGAAACTTATTCCCGCTCCGTCTGAGGTTGTTACGGACACTGCCGATGCAAACACTTCGACCGCAGAGGCCAATATCAGCATTGCCGAAACAAGTAAACCTGCAGTTTTCTTACCCAAAAACTTCATTATATCGACCTACTTTTATTCCACATTATTATACACTGTATCATTATACCACACTTTTCTGCATTTGTCACTACCATTTTTGCTTTTTTATTTTAAATTTTTGTTACTTTTATGTTGCCGAATTTTATACAAAGTAGCCAATACTCATATTTTTCTTGACAAAAACCGAAAAATATAATAATATGTAAGCAAAGATTAACCATCGGAGGTATTAATGAAAAAAGTAAATTATATAAAACCGAAACCCGAAACGATTGAGCTTTTAAAGGAACGCTTTGAGGATACCGATCCGGCAATCCGCCGCGATCCTTCTCACGACAAATCATTTTTGTGGCGACCGGCTTTTATCCGTGATGTGGAAAAAATTATGAATATTCCCTACTATAACAGATATTCGGATAAAACGCAGGTTTTTTCGCTCTGTAAAAATGACGATATTTCGCACCGTTCATACCACGTTCAGCTTGTGTCACGTATTGCAAGGAATATAGGCAGAATGTTAGGGCTTGACCTTGACCTGATTGAGGCTATCGCTCTCGGTCACGATATAGGTCACACTCCATTCGGACACGCAGGCGAAAGATTTTTAAATGAAATCTATCACAGCTACACCGGCAGATATTTCAATCACAACGTCCACAGTGTACGTGTGCTGGATAAGATTTTTAAGCTCAACCTCAGCTTACAGACGCTTGACGGCATTCTCTGCCACAACGGCGAATTTGAACTTGGCGAATATATTCCGGCTCCGATTGGTACGTTTGAGGAATTTGATAAAAAGGTTGAGGAGTGCTATACGGATGAAGGTGCAATTGAGCGGCTTATCCCCAACACTCTCGAGGGCTGTGTTGTAAGAGTATGCGATATGATTGCATACATCGGCAAGGACCGCCAGGATGCGGAAAAGCTTGGTATGCTTGATACAACAAAGCCGTTCAGTGCAGGTGCTTTGGGTAGCTTCAATGCTTCAATTATAAACAATCTTGTTGTAAATATTGTGGATAACAGCATCGACAAGCCTTATATACGTCTGAGCGAGGATTATTTTAAAGCCCTAAAGACCGCAAAGCGAGAGAATTATCTCTATATTTACGGCAATCCGGAGCAGGACAGAATTTATGATGAAAGCATACGCCCGATGTTCAGGCGGATTTATGATGCACTGCGTTCAGACCTTATAAATAACCGCACAGAATCTGTGATATACACTCATCATATCGACTACATCAACCACTGCAACCGTTTCAGGCAAATTGAAGAATACGGCAAAAATGACAGTGCAGATGATATTGTTACAGATTTCATTGCAAGTATGACGGATGATTATATAATAGATTTGTATCATCATCTTTTCAACGAGGACAGCGGGATTGAATATATATCCTATTTTAAGTAATTTTTTAACAATTTCTTGTCCGATTTCGGAATTTATAAAAAAAACTCTGAT
>JAZQHZ010000054.1:0-17757 GCA_045540855.1 Clostridia bacterium | reverse complement strand
ATGTTTTCCCCTTAAACGGCAGTCTTTTGCTTACTTTTCTACTGCTGTAGGTAGAAAAGTAAGTAGGGGTGCCAACTGCATAACAATAAGCACTGCATAAGCAGGGGACAACGTCCCGATGCACTGCAATAACAACATCCCGATAAATTCAAATTTAAATATTTTTTTGCAAAGCAAAAAAATCACCATAATTGCGCATTACGCATTAAAAAACACACATAGGATGCCTTTGGCATCCTATGTGTGTTTTTAGTTAAACTTCTGAAAATGCTGATAATCCCGGTACGATGACCACGCACCGCCCCATTCCCAGCCGTATTTGTTTACAAAAATCCTGTAAATCTCACTGTCCTTGCCGATATACGCCGCCTTTGCAACCTCGCTTGTCCACTTCGATGTATCTCTCGACCAGTATTCCCTCGCATTCGGATGTGCTCCCGTACCGTTGGAATTTACGTACGGGTTAATCTGCGGATTGATGTCAATCGCTCTTCCTAATGCGTGCTTTGAAAGCCTGCCCGAGCCGTCTGTTGATACCCGGTAGTTAAATGCGGACGTGTTGTTATATTCTATTGATTCATAATCGTCCGCACCGTATTTATCTACTATCTCCATTCTCTCGATAGGATATTTTATATCGTAAAGCTCGGCGAAAATATCAAGAACCTCTTCGGCAAGTGCCTTGTTCACTATAAGATGTCCCTCAACTACGTTATAGTTGAAATCATAATGCGGAATTGTAAGATATGACAAATCATCAAACGAAACCGATGCACCCGACGGCATTGACTTGCCACGCATTATCTGCCTTACGTCCTCCGGTATCGCCTGTGCACTGCCTCGTCTCGGTGAGGGTGTGGCAGTAGGTGCAGGTGTGGGCGTGGGAGTCGGTGTCGGAACAGCGGTCGGCACAGGTGTCGGCGGTGCGATAAGTTCAGGTGCAACCGAGCTTACATAGCCAAGCCCCTTAAATATCGCAAATGACAATATTGTAATCACCGCCAGTAAAAGCAGTGTTTTTATAAGCTTTTGTCTGCGTCTTTTTCTTGCACGCTTTTCTCTGTGCTCCCTTAAAACAACTTCTCTGTAATCCATTTTAATATGCTCCTAAATATGTAATTGCTGTATCGTTCCACTTTGAACCACGGTAAACGCCTGTGATTGTAAGCTTGATTGAGCTGGTTTTCACAATGCCGCCGAAATCAAGGGTAATTAAATCCATTGTATCGGGCAGGGTAAAGTCACGGGTTGTGCCGTCGCTGAAGGTAAGGGTACAGTATCTCACACGGTTATTGTATCCCCACGTTGTGGCGTTCTTGTGATAGCCGTTTAAGATGTTGACACCTCTTACATACTGCTCGCTGTTGGAATAAATCTGAATCCATTCATATATACCCGAATCACTGCTCTTCGCCGGAACCCACTTTGTCATCGGATCGGGTGACAATACGGATAAAACCGAATATGTGCCGCCCTCTGTGTCCGTACCTCTTATGCTTGATGCAGTTGCATACATAAATGACGGTGCCGGAATTGAAGTAGGTGCCGGAGTGGCAAGGCTTTCTTCAAAAATTAATCTGTCATACTGAGCCTCTCTGTACTTATTATAGCCATAAATTCCTGCCACGGCAACAAGCACCACGCCGAGAATAATGCTTAAAATAATAATCACAAGCTTAGTGGCAGAGCCCCTGGGTGCCGGATACGGAGCGTATACCGGTGTCTGCTTTATCGGCTTACCGCAGGCATAGCAGAACGCATCATCTGCATTAAGCTCTGCATTGCAGTGAGGACAACGGACAGTCGGAGCACAATCGCAAACCGCACCGCAGTTACCGCAGAATTTAGAATTATCAGGCATAAATGAGCCGCAATTTGAACATTTCATAATTTTTTTCTTCTCCTTTTCATCACGTGCCGAAGGCACATATCGCATCGCAGATATATCGCGCCGCAAGGCATATCGCAAATTCCGCAAGGAATTTATATCGCTGAGTTTAATCTTCGATTAAACTCATTATACCATAAGTGCAAGGTCGTGTAGACCTTGCTACACACCGGTACAATAATTACAACACATAAAATCCGTTAGGATTTTTTCTTTGATTGTAATTATTATACCATATTTATCCGAAAAGCACAATAATAAAAATCACTTTTTTGCAAAAAATAAATACCCGAAATCCTGACAAAAAAATAACAACACTCTTGTATTTTCCTCTGAAGTGTGATACAATGATAACATAAGAATAAAATAAGGAGAAAAGAGCAATGCCTAATTGTTTGACTTTGAAGAAATCCGACTGTAAATACTGCTATAAATGTATCCGCCATTGCCCGGTCAAGGCGATACGTTTTTCGGGCAACCAGGCTCATATCGTGGAGGATGAATGTATTCTTTGCGGTCAGTGCTTTGTTGTCTGTCCGCAGAATGCCAAGGAAATTGTCGACGAAACGGAAAAGGTTAAGATGTTTTTAATGAGCGGTGAGAAGGTGTTCGTGAGCCTTGCTCCGTCATTTGCGGCGAATTATGAGGGTGTGGGAATAGGTGCGATGCGTGAGGCATTGCAAAAGCTCGGCTTCTTCGATGCCGAGGAAACGGCAATCGGTGCAACTATCGTGAAAAACGAATACGAAAGGATGCTTAAGGAGGATAACCGTGACATTGTCATAAGCTCGTGCTGTCATTCGGTAAATCTTCTGATACAGAAATATTTCCCGAAGGAATTGCAGTATCTCGCCGACGTGGTTTCACCAATGCAGGCACACTGCAAGGACATCAAAAAGCGTTATCCCGATGCCAAAACCGTATTCATAGGCCCGTGCGTTGCCAAGAAGGACGAGGCACAGCACTTCAGAGGCGTGGTGGACGCAGTGCTGACCTTTGAGGAATTAACCTCAATGCTTAAGGAGCAGGATATTGAATTACGGCAGGAAAGAGAGTCAAATAACGAGAGCCGTGCCCGCTTCTTCCCGACAACGGGCGGAATATTAAAGACAATGGCACAGGACGAGCCGGGCTATACATATATGGCGATTGACGGCGTGGAGAGCTGTATTGCGGCGTTGAAAAACATTGAGGAGGGAAAAATCCACAAGTGCTTCCTTGAGATGTCGGCATGTGTCGGCAGCTGTATCGGCGGACCGGTAATGGAGAAATATCACCATTATTCACCCGTTACGGAATACATCGCAATAGCAGACTATGCAGGTGATGAGGACTTCCCGGTGGCACAGCCCGAAAAGGTGGAGCTTAAAAAATTCTTCGAGCCTATTGAGCATAAATTAAGAGAGCCGTCACCTGCCGAGATTTACAGCGTGCTTCGTCAGATGGGCAAGTTCAAGCCCTCGGATGAGCTTAACTGCGGCTGCTGCGGCTATAACAGCTGTCGTGAAAAGGCAATTGCAGTATGCCAGGGCAAGGCAGAGATTACGATGTGCCTGCCGTTTTTAAAGGACAAGGCGGAAAGCTTCTCGGATGCGATGGTTAAAAACACGCCTAACGGTCTTATCGTGCTTAATGAAAACCTTGAGGTGCAGCAGATAAATGATGCCGCAATGCGTATAATGAATATACGCACAAGCAGTGATATTGTAGGTGAGCACGTAGTAAGAGTGCTTGACCCGGTTGCGTTTTTAGACGTGCTTGAATCCGGCAAGAATATACGCGGACAGAGAATGTATCTTGCCGAATATGACTGCTTTGTTGAGCAGACGGTAGTCTATGACAAGGATTCGCACCTGCTTATCGGCATTATGCGTGACGTTACGGATGAGGAAATGCAGAGGGAAAAGAAGGAGAAAATCTCTCAGCAGACGATTGAGGTTGCGGATAAGGTGGTTGACAAGCAAATGAGAATTGTTCAGGAGATTGCATCGCTCTTAGGCGAAACTGCGGCAGAAACCAAAATTGCATTAACAAAGCTGAAGGAGTCGATTTCGGATGAATAATTTATGTACAGAGATTGGCTATAAGAGCATAAATCACCACGGCGAGCAGCTTTGCGGCGACCACGTGGAGATTGTTTCGCAAAACGAAAATTCAACTGTGATAGTTCTTGCAGACGGGCTTGGCAGCGGAGTTAAGGCGAGCATTTTATCCACGCTTACCTCAAAGATAATTTCAACAATGCTTGCGGCAAATCTGAAAATTGAGGAATGTGTTTCAACGATTGCGGCAACTCTGCCGGTATGCTCGGAAAGAGGTGTTGCATATTCGACGTTTACCATTTTACATCTGATTGATAATGAAAAGGTGCAGATTATCCAATACGACAATCCGCACGTTATACTAATCCGCAACGGTGTGAATTTTGACTATCCCAGAACTGAGATAATGATTGACGGCAAGCGGATTTATCAGACCACACTCGACCTTGAGGAGGGTGATGTATTCATTGCGATGAGCGATGGCTGTCCGCACGCAAATAACACTATTTCCTATAACTATAACTGGAAGCGTGAAAATATTATCGACTTTATGGAGGTAATGTGTGCGACTGACCAGAGTGCGAAAAATCTGTCAACACTGCTTGTAGACGAGTGTGACAGGCTTTACGAGGGTAAGCCGGGCGACGATGCGACGGCGTGCGTGGTAAAGATACGAAAAAGAGAGCCGATGAATATCCTGTTCGGTCCGCCCTTGAACCGTGACGATAATGACAGAATGATGTCGCTGTTTTTCTCAAAGGAGGGCAAGCACATCATCTGCGGCGGCACAACGGCATCAATTGCGGCGAAATATCTGGGAAAGAGTGTGGAGCCGCTTGAGGATGCGGAAAAATCAGACGTACCGCCGATGTCAAGGATTGAGGGCGTTGCACTGGTTACAGAGGGCGTTATTACAATAAATAAGGTAATAGAATACGCAAAGGACTACCTTGCAGATAACGAGCTCTACGAGGAATGGAACTTCCGCCGCAACGGTGCGGCACAGATATGTCAGCTGCTGTTCGAGGAAGCTACGGATATAAATTTCTATGTAGGCCGTGCGATAAATCCGGCACATCAGAACCCGGATTTACCGGTAAATTTCAATATCAAGCTAAAGCTTGTAGACGAGCTTTCAGATTGTCTTACGAGGATGGGAAAGCACGTAAAGGTAAGCTATTTCTAAAAAAAGTAAGCTTTGGTAAGCTTACTTTTTTGCTTTATCAATTTTCAGATTTCTGAAATACAGACAAAAATCCACAAACACCATTGTGATATTTAAGAAATAGAAAAATAACACATACCATTTCTCGCCTATTACTGACATATATGCACTGTTCGTGAACTTCGATGCAATGCCTGCTATGTAGCCGATGATAATAAGACACAGAAACGACAGGCTTTTTCCCTTTGTTGTTCTTGCCTTGTATGATTTGATTACATTCAGCGGCCACGAAAACCCGAAGCATATCAGCATAATTATTTCAAGTATCTCTGACATAATCTTTCCTCCACACTGTAAAATATTTATTGCTATTCTATCATATTTTACCGCATTTGTAAAGTTATTGTTAGAAAAATATTGATTAAAAGCCTTGAAATGCCGCCTGAAATATAGTATAATAAAAATAAGGATTGTTTATTCGAAAGGAATGATTTTTTTATGAGATGCCCCTATTGCGGTTTTATGGACAGTAAGGTTATAGATTCACGTCCGGCGGATGTCGGAACGTCTATCAGACGTCGCCGTGAATGTACGAAATGCTCAAAACGTTTTACTACATATGAAACAGTTGAGACTATTTCAATTGCAGTTGTGAAAAAGGATAATTCACGCCAGCCCTTTAACCGTGAAAAGGTTTTGAAGGGCATTATGACTGCGTGCGAAAAGCGTCCGATTTCACTGCCGATGATGGAAAAGATTGCAGACGATATCGAAAGCGAGCTGTATCAGTCGCAGGAGCGTGAGATAGAAAGCACACGAATCGGCGAGAAGGTTATGGAAAAGCTCAAGAATCTTGACGACGTGGCATACGTGCGTTTTGCTTCGGTGTATAAGCGGTTTGACGATATTGATACCTTTATGCACGAGCTTCAGCAGCTCAGTGATGCACGAAAGAGCGGAAATAATTGACATACAGGCGGATGCTTTGCTTCCGCTTGATTTAATAAATGACGAGGTTTTATAAAATATGAACAGGACAATAGCGGCAATTTCAACGCCTGTGGGAAATGGCGGAATTGCCATAATCAGAATAAGCGGCGAGAGAGCAATTGAAATTGCCGACAGTGTATTTTCAAAGAAAATCCTTGACGCACCCACGCATACGGTGCATTACGGATACATTTTAAACGATTCGGGCGAAAGGGTGGACGAGGTGCTTTTAACCCTGATGCGTGCACCGAAAAGCTTCACCTGTGAGGACGTGGTTGAAATAAGCACCCACGGTGGTAATATTGCTTCGCACCGTGTGCTTGACACGCTGATACGTGCAGGTGCAAGGATGGCAGAGCCGGGCGAATTCACAAAAAGAGCCTTCCTTAACGGAAGAATTGACCTTTCGCAGGCGGAGGCGGTTATTGATATAATCAATGCGAAGAATGCAATGTCGCAGAGGAGTGCAATGTCACAGCTTGACGGCTCGCTTTCACGTGAGATAAAGAGTGCAAGAGGAGAGCTGGTATCGCTTGCGGCACGGATGCAGGTGCTTATAGACTATCCCGACGAGGACCTTGAGGATATAACGACGGACGAAATAGGAAACACCTCTTCGGCAGCTGCGGCTAAGCTTCAGACCTTGCTTGACACTGCCGACAGCGGACGGATTATAAAGGACGGAATCCGCACTGCGATAGCAGGAAAGCCCAACGTGGGAAAATCCTCGCTTTTAAATGCACTTGCCGGTACGGACAGAGCGATTGTGACGGATATTGCCGGCACCACACGAGATATAATTGAGGAAAGCATTAACCTTGACGGTGTGCCGCTTGTGCTGATTGATACGGCAGGTATCCACGATACGGAGGACACCGTTGAAAAAATAGGCGTGGAAAAAAGCCGAAGGTCGATTGATGAGGCGGATCTCGTGCTTGTGATGCTTGATTCATCGGCGGGAATTGATGACGAGGACAGGGCAGTGCTTCGTGCAAGCGAAAATGCGAAGCGGATAATCCTTGTGAATAAAAACGACCTTGGAAAAATGCAGGGGCTTGAAGAGATAGAGGCACTTGCAGGCGGCTCAAGGGTGATTGAAATGAGTGCAAAAACAGGCTCGGGAATAGCGGAGCTTGGTGAGGAGATAAAGAAAATATACCGCCTTGGCGAAATCGCAAGCGGTGACAGAGCGGTGGTAACAAATATGCGTCACAAGAGTGCACTCATAAATGCACACGCGGCACTTATAAGAGCGGCGGAGGCGATTGATATGGGAATGCCGCCGGATATTGCATCAATTGATATAAACGAGGCAATTGAGGCACTTGGCGAAATAACGGGTGAAACAGTTTCGGAGTCGATTGTGGGTGAGATATTCCATAATTTCTGTGTAGGTAAATAAAGATATGAGACTTGATAAATATATTTCAAATTGTGGAGCAGCAACGAGAAGTGAGGTTAAAAAGCTTGTTAAGGGCGGTGCGGTTACAGTAAACGGCACAGCCGCAAAAAAGGCTGATATGAAGATAGACGAAAGCACTGACGTGATAGAGGTGATGGGCGAAAGGCTTATTTATCGTGAGTTTGTGTATCTGATGCTCAATAAGCCGCAGGGCTATATCAGTGCAACTGAGGATAAGCACTATCCCGTTGTGGTTGACCTTGTGGATGAGGAATACGCACATTTTAACGTGTTCCCGGTCGGCAGACTTGATATTGACACCGAGGGACTTCTGCTTCTGACAAATGACGGTCACTTCGACCACGAGCTGACCTCGCCGAAAAAGAATGTGTATAAGAGATATTTCGCAAGAGTTGATAAGCCTATGGAGGAAAAAGATATAGACGCATTCAAACAGGGAATGGAATTCAAGGACTTCACTGCAAAAAGTGCCCGTCTTGAGATAACATCCAATCCCTGTGAGGTATATATAGAAATCGCCGAGGGGAAATTTCATCAGGTAAAGCGTATGTGCGAACGTGTAGGAAAAAACGTCACATACTTAAAAAGAGTGAAAATCGGCGACCTCATGCTTGACGAAGAGCTTGGCATCGGAGAGATGCGTGAGCTCAGTGAGGAAGAACTGAAATTATTAATAAACCGGGATTAAAATTTCATCGCCGATATGAAGCTGAGCAGTTTTCATATTGTTGAGCTTCATAATATCGTCCATAATATCACGCACATCGTCACCGTTGGTATTGCACGATGAAGCAATATCCCAGAGAGTGTCTCCGCTTGTGATGTAGAGAGTAGCCGTTGAGGCAACCTTTGAAGCGGTGGCACCCGTTGCGATAAAGGTGCTGAAAATAAATGTGAAAATAAGCAGAGCAATGAACATTGTGCGGTTCTGCTTTCTACGCTTCATTGTTTTTCTTCTTCTGGAATTTAATCTTATTCTGTTCATATGTTCGTCCTCCGAAAATTCGTTTGTGTTTTGTTTATGTCACTAATATACCACAACAAACGTTCGGCGTCAAGAGAAAAAACGAAAATTTTTTTGAAAAAATTGGTCAATTCTGTGAACTGTACCAAAAAAAGTACTGTAAACGTAAAAATAAGGAACTTGGAAAATGAAAACTAAAATTATACTTGCAATAATCGCTGCTGTGATGTTCGTGGCAGGCAGCGTAAGTGATACGGAAGAAAAGGCAGATAAAATAAAGCCGACCGAGGCTCCTGTGGTGACGCAGGTGCCGGTGCGTACCCTTAAGGTTACGGCAGTGGGTGACTGCACCTTTGCTACGGATATAAATGCGTCAAGGGAGCTTGGGTTTGTGACGTATGCCGAGGATAAGGGCTATGACTATTTCTTTGAAAAGGTACGCCCCGTATTTGAGGATGACGATTTAACGATAGTGAATTTTGAGGGAACGTTATCTGACCGTGGCGAAAGGGCGGACAAGCTTTTTGCGTTTCGGGGCGATCCGGAATATGTCCGGATTTTAAGCGGCTCAAGCGTTGAGGCGGTGAATCTGGCGAACAACCACAGCTCGGATTACGGCAGTGTTTCGCTTAGTGACACCCGTGAGATAATGGAGGAAAATTCGATTTTAACCTGTCGTGGCGAGGAAAACGTAACGGTGAGTGAGATAAACGGAATCAAGGTAGGGCTTGTGGGTATAAATTACCTTAACGACCAGATGAAAACGGAGCTTGATGCGGCAATAAACAAGGCACAGGATATGGGTGCGGAGCTTACTGTTCTTTCAATCCACTGGGGACAGGAGAAGGATACCTCGGCAAATGATGACCAGATTGAGGCGGCACACCGCGCGATTGATTTAGGAGCTGACCTTGTTATCGGCACACATCCGCACGTGTTGCAGGGTGTGGAGAAATATAAGGGCAGATACATCTGTTACAGCCTGGGCAATTTCAGCTTTGGCGGAAACAATTCGCCCTCTGACCGTGACAGTGCAATTTTCACACAGACCTTTACCTTAAACGGCACTGAAATTGAGGATGACGATGCAGTGGAAATTATACCGTGCAGAATTTCGGGCGAGGGCAGCTATAACAACTATCAGCCCGTTATTGCCGAGGGCGAGAGAAGAGAAAGAATAATTGAAAGAATAGAGGAATATACGAAAGAGCTTGGAGAATTGGAATTGAATTTTTATGAAGGGATAGGCTGAAAATGGCAATAAGATTATATCGCGGTTCGCTTGATTCGCAGATGATTGAGCAATGCATAAACGAGATTGAGGAAGATAAAAATTCAAAGCATCTGATAATCATACCTGAGCATTATTCCCACGAAATGGAGGGAATGATGGTCAGCCGTTTTGGCGTGATAGGAATAAACAATATCAGCGTTGTAACTCCGCACAGGCTGGCGGTGAACTGCCTTAGTGCGAATGAGCAGAATTATCTGAGCGAATCGGGCAAGGAAATGATGCTTGTGCGTGCAGTGAGAAACTATACGTCAAAGGACGGGGCGGATAAGAAGCTGTGTGCAATTATGGAAAAGAGCTCGTTTGCGGATAATATGATGACGCTGATTTCGGAGCTTAAAAGAAGAAGCATATCACACGCTCAGCTTGAGGAAGCGGCAGCTGCAGTGGAGAGCGAAAGGCTTCAGAATAAGCTTAAGGCGGCGGCGTATGCTTACAGGGAGTATGAGCAAATGCTTCTTGACAGTGAATATTGCGATATGGATGACAACATAGACGCACTTGCACTGAAGGTGAGAGAGGAAACGGACGGCGACCTCAGACGTGTGCTGGACAAGGACACACGTGTGTGGTTTATGCGGTTTGAGGAATATCTGCCGCAGCATATGAAGCTGATTGAGTCGATGAACGAGAGAGTGGAAAAGGGCAGTGCAAAGCAGGTTACAATCTGCCTTAATTATATCCGTTCTGACGAAAAGCAGTACTATGACGGTGAGGCGGATATATATGAGCTTATGGGCTCAAGCTATATGCGGCTTTCACGCCTTGCTGATGAGGAGAGATTTTTTGAAACTCTGCCCTCAATGGAGCGTGCAGAGGATATTGAGCTGATGCTGAGAAGCATTGTTGTGCCGGATAAATGTGGCAGGGCGGCGGAGGATATTGAGCTGTTTGAAAGCATCAATCCGCACGGCGAGGTGAGCTATATTGCAAGGACGATTGAAACACTTATCCGTAACAGCCACGAGGAATTTGAAGAAAGGGCACAGCATATCAGAGCCGAGGCGGCACTGCGTGGCAAGGAAATTGTATATACCGATGAGGAAGAGGAATATTTAAAGGGCAACAGCATTTTACGGTACAGGGATTTTGGCATACTTTTCGGCGGTGCAATGGATTATTCCCACGTGCTTGACACCGTTTTCAACGAGCACGAAATCCCGTATTTTGCGGATGAAAGAATAATAATGTCAGAGCATCCGATAGCGGTACAGATTTTATCGGTGTTTGATTTGTATGCCACAGACTGGAGCTATGATGCGGTATTTCGCTATCTCAGTGCAGGGTTTGTGTATGCACCGTACAGAGACGGTGACGGACGGATTAAATACGCAAATGCACTGAGTGCGGACGAGATTTCACGTCTTGATAACTACGTGTGCCGTTACGGAATACGTGGAAGGAAGCGTTGGCTTGAAACGGACGAGTGGGACGATGTGGGCGAGGTGTTCGCACGCACGTGGAAGGACGTTGACGAGGAGAAATTAAAGGAAAGCAGTGCCTACCGTGACTGCGAGGCGGTGAACAGGATTTTAAAGAAGGTGAGAGAGCCGTTTGCAGGCTTTCTGCCCGACGGTGCCACCACTCCAAAGGAGGCAGGGCAGATAGCTGATGCAGTGATTGATTTCCTTGAGAGAATCAATATGTATCAGGGACTTAAAGCCCTTGTGGCATATTTTGAAAACGAGAGCACCGAAGCAAAGGCACATACAATTGCACAGCAGTTTTCGCAGATATGGAACGAGATTTTACACGTAATTGAGCAGGCGAGAATTACGATGGAGGGCATTGAAATGACCTTTATCGAATTCGGCGAATATATAAGAGCCGGACTTTCAAAATGCGAGATAAGCACTATTCCATCATCTCTTGATGCAGTGTATACGGGAACAGTGGAAAGAAGCACATCCGCACCGGTGAAGTACCTGTTTGTGGCAGGTGCGGTGAACGGAACATATCCGTCTACAATGAGCTATGACGGATATTTCTCGGATTTTGACAGAGAGGCATTGAAGGACGAAATAGAGCTTGCACCAACGAAGGACGAGCATTATGCAAAGCAGCGTTATCAGATGTATAGGGCGTTGCGTGCGGCGAAGGAGAAGGTGTTTATAAGCTATCCGTCAAGGAACAGTGTGGGTGAGGTGAACAAGCAATCCGCATTTGTGATTAACGTGCGTGAATATTTCACGTCACTTCCGTACAGCAATGATTTCAGCTTCAATCCGCTTGATGAAAATAATATAACCTCACGTGCAGAGGCGAAGAGAAATCTCTTATATAACTGTGCCTCGCCGATTGCAAAGCTGCCTGCGGCGTGGAGAACGGTGTTTGAGCATTTCAGACGCAGCGGTAAGTATGACAAGGAGCTTGAAATGCTTTCAAGGGCTACTATGTTCTATACGGAAAAGCCCTCGATAACGGATGAAACGGCACATATGCTCTATAACAGAGACGAGGTTGACGGCAGAATATATTCCGCAAGCAGTATCAATACCTACGCATACTGCCCGATGAAATACTTCCTTGCAAACGGTCTGCACCTTAAAGAGGAAAGAGGTGCCGATATCAGAGGTGACGAGGTCGGCACGTATATCCATAAGATAATCCAGATGCTTTGCGAGGAGATTGCACAGGAGGCTAAGGCTGAGCCTGAGCGTGACTGGGAAAACCTCAGTGAGAACGAGGTCTGCGATAAGGTAAAGAGAATAGTTAAGGAAACGAAGGAAAACCTGCGTGAGGAAATCTTTGACTACCGTATGAGAATGCGAGTTATGGACAGAGTTGAAAAGACGGTGTCAAGAAGTGCGGTTAATGTATTGAACAGTATGAAGCTGGGCAAGTTCAGGATAAAGGCTACCGAGCTGGAGCTTAACAATACAAGGCTTGGCGAGGGCGTGTATATAAACGGCATAGTCGACAGAGTGGATACCTACGAGGGTGAGAAGAATAACTATTTCAGAATTATCGACTATAAGAGTGGAAAAACGTCCTATGACGAGGGTGCAATAATAAACGGAATTGATATGCAGCTTATGATTTACGCTGTGGCGGTGGAGAATTATTACCGTGAAAAGGGCGATGAATATTCGCTTAACGGCGTATATTATCAGCATACGAGGGATGAATACATAAAGAAAAGTCCCGAAGAGCCGGACAAATTCTATGCACTTTCAAAGAAGAATATGTACCTTAACGGTATGACCTATCTGCCTGAAAATCCGCAGGAGGCGGCAGAGCTGATTGAGGCGGTGTCAAGCGAGGCGGATAACGGCGGCGGATACCTCACCTTCTCATTGAATAAGTCGGTGAGCAAGGAAACGGGCATACGTATGCCTGATAAGAAGAGCTACCGTTCAGACGGAGCAAGAAAAGAGCTGACAGAAAAGGTCAAGGAAAATATAATAGGTATTGACAGGGAAATTATGTCAGGAAATATCGCACCTCATCCCTACGGCACAGCGGTGGATAATCCGGTTGCGTGCCGGTTCTGCGGCTTTAAGGCTGTGTGCAGCTTTGAAAAGACGAAGCAGCCCAGAGTAAAGAGCGATGAGGGAGCAAGCTTCGGAAAGGAGGCGGAGTAATGGCACAGATTAACTGGACTGCTGACCAGGAGGCGGCAATCACGCAGAAGGGTAAAAATATACTCGTAAGTGCGGCGGCAGGCTCGGGAAAAACGGCAGTGCTTACAGAAAGAATACTTCGCCGACTTATGAAAGACGGAGCGAATATTGATGAAATGCTCATTGTAACCTTCACAAATGCGGCGGCGGCTGAAATGAAGGAGAAAATAAGCAAGAAAATCCGCAGCTATGAGGCAACAGGCGAAAAGGAGCTTCGCCACAAGCGCAGGCAGGTGAACGCAGTTGCAGATGCGGATATAAGCACAATCGACTCGTTCTGTATCAATTGCGTGAGAAGCAACGCTCACGAGCTTAATATTTCGAGGGATTTCGGAATATGTGACGAAACGATGGGCGATATGATAATCGACGAGGCGATAGAAAGGCTGTTTGAGAAATACTATAACAGCGAGGATTCAGAGGAATTTTTACGCCTTACCGAAAAATACTGCACGCAGTACAGCGATGCACCGCTTGCTTCGCTTTTAAAGAGGATTTATAAATTCATACAGGATTATGAGGACCCGATGGCAAAGCTATACGAGGCATTTTCCCTCTATAATCCTGATTCGGACATCTTTTCGCACGAATGGGCAAGGGATGCTGTAAGGAAGCAATATAACGAGGCGAAGCGGCTCTTTGATGAGTTTGATATGTCGTTAATTGACGAGGTTTTATCGGTAATTAAGAACGGCGATGAAATAGCAGTGCAGGAGCGAGTAGAGGCGGTTAAGGAAGCGGTTGAGAGCTTTATTGAGGTGCAAAAATGCGTGTATGCACTTGATATAAACGCCGATAAAAAGCAGGTATGGAACGCTCTCTATGAGATACGCAACGCACTTGCGGCTATGAAAAAGCCCGGCGTGATACTGCTTAATGCACAGGAAAAGAAGTATGACCATCTTGTAAGCTTTAAAAAGACGTGCGACGAAGCGATGAAGGCAATGTTTGCACAGATTTCAGCCGCACTTGATAACGGCTTTGGCACGATTGCTGTGGATAATGAGTCGCTTGAAGAGCAGTTTGGTGATATATGTGAGTCGGTGTCTTTGATAAAGCGGATGGTTACAGAGCTTTCGGACAGCATCCGTGCGGCTAAGCTGCACAGAAACACGTTCACCTTCCAGGATATCGAGCATCTGACCTATGAGCTTTTAAGCAACGAGGAAAACGAGGTTGCTTCGCTTTACCGTGCGAAGTATACCGACATTCTGATAGACGAATATCAGGATACCAACGCATTGCAGGATGCTATTTTCAAAAAGATTTCAAGGAATAACGAAAATATCTTTATGGTTGGCGACCTCAAGCAGAGCATTTACGCCTTCCGAGGCGGTGACCCGACTATATTCAGGGATAAGGGCAAGCGATACGGCGGCTATAAGGAGGATGCCTCAAAGCATACCGACGGAATCCGTATTGACCTTGATATGAATTTCAGAAGTAACTCTATGGTGGTGGACGCAATCAATTCACTTTTCGGGCTTGTGATGACCGAGGGTGTGGGTGACGTTGACTACAATAAGCAGGGCGAAAGGCTTGTGTGCGGACGTGATGCGGATAAGGCGAAGCTTACGGACGAGGAGCTTAAAACCAGAAAAAAGCCGGAGCTGGTGGAAATTCCGTTTATAAGCAAGCGTGGCACGAAGGAAATGGACGGCACAACGGTTATCGGCACGACGGTTATCGAGGCACGCTACATTGCAAAGCGAATCCGCGAAATGGTGGATAACAAAGAGGAAATCTTTGTTGACGGAAAGGCACGTCCAATTGAATACAGGGATATTACGATTATCGGCTCATCAATAAAGAGTGTTGCGCAGGTATATAACGAGGAATTTGCAAAGGCGGATATTCCGCTTGCATTGCCGGTTATGGGCTATTATGAGAATTACGAAATAATTGTGATGATTTCGCTTTTAAGAGTGCTTGTAAACCGCAGGCTTGATATTCCGCTTGTGACGCTTATGCGTTCGCCAATCGGCGGCTTCAGCGATGATGAGCTTGCGGATATTGGTGCATCGGACAGACGTGTGCCGATGTATGAGAGGCTCTTAAGAGTGTGCCACACTGCTAAGGATAATGACGGCAAGGGCAGACATCTGAGGAAAAAGGCGGCGGAATTTATCGCTATGCTTGACCGCTTCGAGAGCTATAAGCGCTACAAGAGTGTTGCGGCGATAATTTATGACATCTATACCGAAACGCATTTCTTCGATTTCGTCGGAGCTATGGAAAACGGCGAAATGGCACAGCAGAATCTGACTCTGCTCTATGAAAAGGCGAAGCAGTTTTCGCAGGGCGGCGGTGACGGCTTGTACGGATTTGTGAAGTACATTGAAAAGGTCAGTGCCGACGGCGAGAGGGAAAAGGGTATGAGCCTTGTCAATGAGGAGCAAAATGTAGTAAGGATGATGACAATTCACGGCTCTAAGGGACTGGAGTTCCCGATAGTGTTCGGAATAAGTCTCGGCAAGGATTTCCGTGCCATTGAAAGCGAGGAAGGAATTGTACACCGTGAGGGCGGAGCAGGAATGCGGTTCCGTGACCACGAGGAAAAATCATACAGCGATTTCCCGATATATACGTGGGTGAAGGATAAAATAAGGCAGGAAGCACGCAGTGAGGATATGCGAAAGCTTTACGTGCTTATGACAAGAGCAAGAGAACGCCTTATCTGTACGGTTGCAAAACGTTATGACAGTATTGCAAAGTTCAACGAAAAGACGGAAGAGCGACAGCTTCTTGCAAGTGATTTGCTTGGATATGAAAAGGAGCGTGACACTCAGAGAAGCAGAGGCGAAGCGGTGACGGACATTGAAGAAATGGCGGACGTGAAGGGCTTTTATGAGTGGATTCTGCCCTCAGTTATCGCTCAGAAGGAGAAGTATAAGGAGGATGCACTGTGGGAGCATACCGTGCTTGATGCCTATGATATAGACTTGCTCTACGGCTCGGATGTCATAGGTGTGCTTGAAAGCAGCTATCTCTTTGCGGATATGGCAACGCTTCCGTCAAAGACGACGGTTTCAAAGGTGAAGGAAAGCGAGAAGGAGAGCACGTTTGCAATGCAGTATGTGATGAGCCTTGATGCACCCAAAAAGGCTGATACGGAAACGGCAGTTCCGGCAAGTGTGATGGGTACGGCGTATCATCAGGTTATGGCGTATGTTGAGCCGCGGCTCAATATGAGCGAGGATGAAGCGGCGGCGGAGATTGAAAAAATTGCAGCGGACGGTGAAATTCACGCAGAAATTGCATCGCAGATAAAGCCGGAGCTTGTCAGCGGCTTCTATAAGGAAAACGTGATAAGCGAGGAGCTGATAAGTGCGTACAAGGCAGGGCGGCTCCATAGGGAAACTCCGTTTGAAATATATATTTCACCCGATAAATACAACAAAAATTTCACGTATTATGCGGATAATGACAGGATTTTATTGCAAGGTACAATCGACTGCTGGTACGAGGATGCACTCGGTAACTGTACTGTGATAGACTATAAAACCGACAAAATCGGCGATATGGACAAAGAGGGATTCAAGGCGGCGAAGGCTGAGGAATACAGAGTTCAGCTTGATTTGTACAGTGAGGCGATAAATATGCTTGAAAACAAGAGAGTAGTAAGGCGGTATCTGTATTTATTTGCGATAGGTGAATTTGTAGAGGTCAGTGCAGAGGAGGGAAATGAATGAATTATTCAGGCTTCAACAGCGGACGCAGAAGAAAAAGCAAGCTATTAAAGACTGTGGCAATAATTGCGGCACTGCTTCTTGTTGGAATTTACGTTATCGGTCTGACGTTAGGTGCAGAGAGTGAAAACAGGGTAGCAATTTCGGAAGCGATTGAGGAAAATGCACGTTTAAAGCAGGAGCTCACAGAAAAGGACAAGCGTATAAATGAGCTCAGTGCAAGAATAGAAGAGCTTGAAAATCCGGCACAGGAGGAAGAAACGCCTGTGCCCGAGGAGGAAGGGCTAAGGCAGGGCTCACCGAGGGAATGAATTGTTGGGATGAATCCCAACAATTCGTAATTCGCAATGCGCAATGCGTAATTAATGATGTTTGCAAATTTACATTAAATAAACAATGATATGCGTAGGGGCGAACCATGTTCGCCCGTTCACCCAATATCGGTGGTTGGCCCGGGCGAACACGGTTCGTCCCTACATCTGTCATTCAAAGCAATCTCAACACCAAACCCAAATTTGTTTGGTTTGTTTTTTTTCAATTTGTGGGTTACGTTTGCAAATTTTAACTGCACCAATACAAAGGAACTAATTAAAATCTGCAGATGGTTCCATCTCGCTTGGAGGGTGCACTCTTTTGAGCGAGCGTCAGCAAGGGAGATTTTCAAGAGGGAATTTCCCTCTTG
>JAZQHZ010000053.1:0-1992 GCA_045540855.1 Clostridia bacterium | reverse complement strand
TGGGCAAAGCGAAAGGGGATTTTTAAGGGGAAAACATCTTTTAAAATGTTTTCCCCTTAAACGGCATTCTTTTGCTTACTTTTCTACTGCTGTAGGTAGAAAAGTAAGTAGGGGTACCAACGACATAACAATAAGCACTGCATAAGCAGGGGACAACGTCCCGATGCACTGCATTAACATCATCCCGATAAATTCAAATTTAAATAATTTCCCACAAAAAAAGGAGAGCCTTCGCTCTCCTTAAATTCAGCCTATCATTTTTCTCACTGCACCCTTTCCCTCAAGCATTGCCTTGAAATTCGCTTCTACCATTTCTGCAATTTCTGCATCGTAAAGATTTACGCCGAACAGCTTCTCGTTCGATAAAATATCCTCAAGCTTTCCGTCTGCACTCTCCGGCTTGCCTAATTCAATTCCTGCCAGCTTTGCATCAAGCTCTTCAAGCATCGGGTCTGCACTTCTCTCGAACTTATTACCCTCATCATCAACACCTAAAAGGTATCTGAGCCAGCCGGCAAGTGCCTTTGAAATGCACACCAAATCCTTTGTATCAAGCTCGTCGCTCTTCATATATGACTTAATTGTCTCACCGTAACGGATTCCCACCTTCTGCGAGGTATCTGTTGCTATTCTCTGCGGCATATCCGGGATATTCGGGTTCGGCAATCTCTCCTCGATTACCTCCTTCACGAACGCCTTCGGGTCGATAATCTTCGGGTCAACAACCACCTTGATGCCCTCGGCGGCAATTCCGTTTACGAGCTTTGCTAAATCCTCATCTGCCATTTCTTCCCATATTGAAGTGAAGCCAAGCATACAGCCATATACTGCAAGTGCAGTATGCAAGGGATTTAAGCAGGTTGTAACCTTCATCGTCTCTGACTGATTTACCGTCTCGCGTGTAGTCATATACACGCCTGCCTTTTCAAGTGCCGGTCTGCCGTTAGGGAAATCGTCCTCTACCACGAGGTACTGTGCAGTTTCAGCGTTCACGAACGGTGCAATGTATGTACCCTTTGATGTAACAACCGGGTCCATACTCTCGATGCCCATTTCGTCAAGCTGTGCCTTCACCTTGTCTGACGGACGCGGTGTAATCTTATCAATCATACTCCACGGGAAAGATACCTTATTTTCAAGATAATCAATAAATCCGCTATCAGCACTGCCGTTATCCACCCAGCCCTGAGCAATTTCCATAACCGCACTTCTCACCTTTTCGCCGTTGTGTGAGCAGTTATCCATACTTACAACCGCCATCGGATAGCCGCCATTTGTATAGCGGTGATATAAAAGGCTTGCAGTGATGCTCATTGCGTGGCGTGGTGAAGCAGTACCGTTTGCGATATCCTCAGCCACAACGCCCATTAACGAGCCGTCAAGAGTGTGGATTGCATAGCCCTTTTCGGTGATAGTGTAGCTGAGCATTTTAAGCGACGGCTTTGCAAAAATCTCACGAAGTCTTGCCATATCGCTGCCCTTAACACCCTCTGCAATACCTGCAAGCACCTCAATATCAAGGTTTGACTTTGCATCCATCACAACCGATAATGTGAGGTTGTCATAGGCATCATAAATCTTGTCTATGATATCGTAGTCAAAGGTTTCAACTGCGATGATACCTGTTTTTGTATCGCCGTTATTTAAAAGTGTCTGATTAAGCGAGCCGATAAAGCCTCTGAAAATGTTACCTGCACCGAAATGCACCCATTCAGGGTTCCTTGCAGTTTCCTCACGCATAGCGTTTATATCATATTCCGGGAGCTTTACTCCCTTCCATTCCTTATTTAAATCCGATAATGCGAGCTTCATAAAATTTCTCCTTTCGCACACGTTTGTATGTTGTTAAGATAAAGATACCACAATTTACGTCAATTTTCTATATGTATATTGACATAAACATTGACTTTCTTGCGAAATTGTGATATTATTATGGAAAGATACATTATCGTTTAGCGGCGTGATACCGTAGGGGCGAACCGTGTTCGCCCG
>JAZQHZ010000052.1:0-4116 GCA_045540855.1 Clostridia bacterium | reverse complement strand
ATCGCACGACCATACTTTTACATCATCCGTATCCGCTGCAATGTCAATTGCGGCGATGCCGTCTGATATGATGGCGGTGCTGACGTTTATCAGTCTGCCGTTGGAATAGTGCGTTGCGATTACTTTATCACAATCAACAGCAAGTGAGAGCGTGAAGCCGGTGTCGGTTTTGTTGGCAGTTATGCCTTCGGGTAAATATTCCTCAAATGCCATTGAAGCGGTGTATGGGTTTTCGGGCTGGGTGTGGTTGTAGTGGATTGTTGCGTTTTCAATTCCGTCAAACCCTATAAATTCAGAAGTAATCTGCTCCCATTGCTCCGCAGAGCCTTCATAATATATATTTTTGAGTTTATTGCACCTTGTGAATGTTTTTCTTCCTATCCGATTCACACTTGACGGAATATAAATGCTTTCAAGATTTTCGCAGCCCTTAAAGGCATATATCTCAATTTCGGTTACGCTGTTTGGGATATGCAGGGTTTCGAGCTTTTTGCACATACCGAAAGCAAACCCACCGATATATTCCACAGTATCGGGAAGTATTACGCTTTTGAGACCTTTGTTCCACCAGAACGCATCGCCCTCAAGTGCTGTTGTGCCGTAACGGACGGTGTATTCGCCTGTGAGCGTGGTTTCGCTTGCGACAAGCCGGTTATTGAAATATGTTACGCCATATTCATCCTTCGGTAGATTTCTTTCAAATTCTGTGTGGCTAAATACTCCCAAGCCAAGTTCTGTGGCTTCGGGATAGGTTATATCGGCAAGATAGTGGCAGTTTGAGAATGCTCCTTCGCCGATTGATGTTACGCTATCGGGAATTACAATGCTTGTAAGCTCGGCTTCTGAAAAGGCATAGTCACCAATTCGCGTGACGGTATTGGGAATTCTGATGTCCGTTAAGCTCACGCAGGCTTCGAAGGTGTGATTATTGATTTCGGTTATTCCGTCGGGCAGTGTTATGCCTGTGAGAGCTGAACAATCGGAAAACGCACCGTCTCCGATATATGTAACTGCTTCGGGAATGTTAACGGTCAGAAGATTTTCGCAACGGCCGAACAGATACGGCTCAATGCGGGTGAGATTTTTCGGTAAATTTATTGCGATTAGCTCAAAACAGCGCTCAAACGCACTTCTTCCGATTGACGTTATGTTCTGTGGCAGTGAAACAAAGGTCAGCCCGTCACAGTACTTAAAAGCGGATTCGCCTATATCCGTCAGTGTGTCGGGCAGGCTTAGTGACACAACATTATCACAGTCGTAAAAGGCATAGTTACCTATGCTCGCTACACCTTCCTCGACAACTACTGATTTGATGTCTGAGATATACCTTTTCCACGGAATTTTACTTGTCCATTTGGCAGAAGGAGTATTGGATTCGGGACGTTCATAGTCCTCCATATCGCCCGTGCCGCTGATTGTGAGTACTCCGTCGGTAAGTGTCCAAGTAAGATTTTCACCGCAAGTGCCGCTTTCAGTTGTAAAGGCATAGCAGGGAAGTGTTGATGAAATCAACATTACGGCTGTAAGGATGAGTGATTTATGTTTCATAATTTTTGCTCCTTTTATGGGTTTATATATATAAGACACAAAATCCGGCGTAAATTATTCAAATTTTGAAAAATTATTTTATAAATTTGGGTTTATCGGGGAGTTGTTAATTTACGGTTGTAGGGGACGGCGCCCTCGACGTCCCGGTGCGTCGTAAACGCCGCACCCTACATCTATGGGTATAAATTTAGATGATATGCGTAGGGGCGAACCGCGTTCGCCCGGGACAACCACCGATATTTGGTAAACGGGCGAACACGGTTCGCCCCTACAAGCCATTATTTCAAACACAACATCCCGTTAAATTCAAATTTGAATTGCAAACAATTCATCGTCAGCATAATTGTGAATTGTGAATTGTCGGAACGATAAACCCAAATTTATAACACAAAAAAAGGCTGTGGCAAATGACTTTCCGCTCATTTGCCACAGCTCTTTTTAAAAATTCAGCTCATATAACTCAAACGTAGGTATCGCTTCTAAATTCTTTCCTAAATCCTTTTCGCCTGCAAAGGTGAAGCCCAGCTTTTTATACAGCTTTATTGCCGGCTCATTTCCCGGCACAACGTCGAGTCTCAAAGCCTTATATCCCTTTTCCTTTGCGTAATCAATACAAAATTCAATCATAAACCGCCCGATTCCCTTCTTATAAGTATCAGGAGCGGTGGCAAGCGTGTGAATTATAAGAAATTCGCCTGTGTTAAGGTCTTTTTCCCAGTCGCCTACGCCGTAATCGCCCATCGGGTCGTCATTTAAGATAAATCCGCCGACTACCTTGCCGTCGTCAATGCAGGCAAACTGATCACCACGGTCAATCGCCCTTTTTACGCTTTTGCGTGACGGATATCCGTCACGTACCCATCTGGGATAATTTATCGTGCTTATGAGATAGTCCACCACGTTGTTGTAAAAATCCGTAACTCTGTCCCAGTCCGATAATGTGCATTTAATTATTTCCATACATAGCCTCCGTTTGTTTTATACAGTTAGTATACCATATTTAGAGAAATTATTCAAGAAAAAAGTATATAATCCGCAAATCTGCCAATAACTAAGTATTATATGAAAAGGAGAATTTCAATGAAGGACTATTTTCAGATTGAAAGCGTAAAGGGCAGGGAAATACTGGATTCAAGAGGGAACCCTACGGTAGAGGCTCAGGTTTTCCTTATGGACGGAACAAGTGCAAGAGGCTGTGCACCGAGCGGTGCTTCAACGGGAATATATGAGGCACTTGAGCTTCGTGACGAGGACAAAAAGCGATACCTCGGCAAGGGTGTAACAAAGGCTGTGGATAATATAAACACGGTCATTAACGACATCCTTTTCGGAATGGATGCTTCCGATATATATGCAATTGACAAAGCAATGCTTGATGCTGACGGCACAAAGGACAAGTCAAGGCTTGGTGCGAATGCAATCTTAGCCGTCTCAATCGCCTGTGCAAGGGTGGCGGCGAGGTCATTGGATATCCCGCTTTACCGCTTTTTAGGCGGAACAAATGCCAACAGACTGCCTGTGCCGATGATGAATATTTTAAACGGCGGTGCCCATGCGGCGAATACTGTGGACGTGCAGGAATTTATGATTATGCCGGTGGGTGCCGGGTGCTTCAAAGAGGCACTGCGTATGTGTGCCGAGGTTTTCCACGCACTTGCAAAAATACTCAAATCCGAGGGACTTGCCACCTCGGTGGGTGATGAGGGCGGCTTTGCACCGAATCTTGCAAGCGATGAAGAAGCGATTGAATATATCCTTTCGGCAGTCCGCAATGCGGGCTATGAGCCGGGCAGGGATTTTGTGCTTGCACTGGATGCGGCGTCGAGCGAATGGAAGGGAAAAAGCAAGGGCGAATACATC
Source organism: Clostridia bacterium (assembly GCA_045540855.1). GTDB lineage: Bacteria > Bacillota > Clostridia > UBA1381 > UBA1381 > UMGS1958. The sequence continues at coordinate 708 of JAZQHZ010000052.1, read as the reverse complement.
CTGCCCAAATCAGGCGTCCGCTTTACCTCCGAGGAGCTTATTGCACACTGGAAAAATCTGTGTGAAAAGTACCCGATTGTATCAATCGAGGATGCACTTGACGAGGAGGACTGGGAAGGCTGGGCGATTCTCACACGTGAGCTTGGCAAAAAGGTACAGCTTGTGGGTGATGATTTGTTTGTCACCAATACAGAGCGGCTCAGAAAGGGAATTGACAGCGGCTGCGGCAATTCAATTTTAATCAAGCTCAACCAGATAGGTACGGTATCGGAAACTCTTGAGGCAATAAAGCTTGCCCACAGAGCCGGATACACTGCCGTTGTATCGCACCGCTCGGGCGAAACAGCGGATACAACCATTGCCGACCTCGCCGTTGCACTCAATACCGGACAGATAAAAACCGGAGCACCAAGCCGTTCGGAGCGAGTGGAAAAATACAACAGACTTCTGAGGATTGAAGAGGAGCTTGATGCAGGAGCGTGTTTTTATACAAGATAAATTTAGGCGTTAGGATAAATCCCGACAATTCACAATTCACGATTCACAATTCACAATTCACAATTATGCTGGTGCTAAGTTGTTGGCGGTTTGAATTTGGGTTTGGCGAGGTGTTGTTATTTCAGTGCATCGGGACTTTGTCCCCTGCTTATGCAGTGCTTATTGTTATGCAGTTGGTACCCCTACTTACTTTTCTACCTACAGCAGTAG
>JAZQHZ010000051.1:0-2619 GCA_045540855.1 Clostridia bacterium | reverse complement strand
TTACTTTTCTACTGCTGCAGGTAGAAAAGTAAGTAGGGGTACCAACTGCATAACAATAAGCACTGCATAAGCAGGGGACAAAGTCCCGATGCACTGCAATAACAACTCCCCGATAAACCCAAATTTGAAACGCAAACAATTGCGCGTCAGCATAATTGTGAATTGTGAATTATGAATTGTGAATTGCGATTTGCTTCGCCGCCAATTCCATCAAAAAAAGAGCTTAAAGCTCTTTTTTCGTATAACATTCATTGCAATAAATCGCACGGTCGTGACGTGGCTCGAACGGGATTTTGTCTACCTTTCCACATTCGGCACATACTATCTCATAAAGTATTCTCGGACGCTGTGTGGCTGCCTTTCTCGCTCTTCTGCACTCCTTGCAGCGTGTCGGCTCTCCGAATTCCTTCTCGGCGTAAAATTCCTGCTCGCCTGCAGTGAAGATAAATTCGTTGCCGCAATCCTTACATACAATCGTCTTGTCCTGGTACATGATGCTTTCTCCTATTCTGTAATCCTTTGTTTAAGCTTGCGTTTTATGCTCTGAAGCATATTATCAACCGCTTTTACACTTTTGTTTGTTTTATTCGCAATCGCCTTGTACGATTCGCCCTTTATGTATTCCTGCAAAACCTCAAGCTCCGATTCATTTAACAGACTGTTAATTATATCGCCGAGGCTCTCTCTGTTTTCCCGGTCAATCACAATTGATTCCGGATTCTTGTCCTCGGTTTCGGCAATCGGCGTGAAAATGAAATCCTCATCGCCCTCGTAGCCTGCGTTATCAAGCGATATGTAGGAATTAAGAGGCATATGCTTCTGTCGTGATGCACTCAAGGCCGCAGACTGAATCTGATGCTTGATACACATAATGGCGAACGGCTTGAAGCGGTCGTTCTTTTCCTTATTATAATTAAGAAGTGCCTTGAAAAGTCCAAGCCTGCCCTCCTGGATAACATCATCCGAATCACCGCCCGCAACGAAATAATTCGATGCAATTGCACGGATTGTCGGCTCATAGCGTTCAAATAAATCTGCTATGGTTGAGTTATCGTCAAGGGACTTCAATGCCTCGCTGACAAGGGCTTCATCGGATATATTAGCCATCTTAGCTCCTTTCATAAAGCACAGGCATACACCTGTCTCATAATACAATTAGTATATCATTTTTTTTGACCGATGTCAAGTTATCTATTGACCTTTTCAGGCTGTTGTGGTATGATTATAATGATAAAATAAAGTGGAGGACGAAACTATGCACTCACCAATATATGAGCATCTTGACAAATATCATAAATCGGACAGAGTATCCTTTGCAATGCCCGGTCACAAGAACGGCAGAGGCCTTAAAGCGGATTTTCTGAGCTGTGACGTGACAGAGCTTGATGCAACGCTCAATCTCCGCTCAAGAGCTGATGCGGTGATTGGTGAGGCACAGCTGCGTCTGTGTGCACTTTACGGCTCGGACGAAAGCTATATCTTAACCGGCGGCTCTACTGCCGGTATCCAGGCGATGCTCGCCGGTGCACTCTCGCCCGGTGCAACACTGCTTGTAAGCGGTGACTGCCATATGAGCGTGATTAACACCTGTGCACTGTGCGGCTATAATATACGCTTCTTCGGTACGGATTTCAATCAGGAGACTATGATTCCACGTGACAGAGAGCCGCTTGCAAGGGCAATTGAGAGGCGTCACGACGTTGATGCGGTGCTTATAACCTCGCCGAATTATTACGGTATGTGCCGCAATGTTGAAGAAATTGCATTCGTCTGCCATAAATACGATATTCCGTTGCTTGTGGACGAGGCACACGGTGCACATTTTATTGCCACCGATAAGCTGCCCAAAAGTGCAATAGAGTGCGGAGCGGATGCAGTGGTAAACAGTGCTCATAAGACCTTGAATGCCCTGACGGGTGCGGCATATCTGCATATAAAGAGCGATTTGCTTGATAAAAACAGACTCCGTAAAGCTTTGGAGATGTTCACTACGTCAAGCCCGTCATACCCGATTGCGGCATCGGCAGATATGGCACGTGCAGAGCTTGAGGACTCATACGAGTGGGAAAGAACGGTTAAAAGATGTGAGGATTTCAAGCGTGCAATTTCGGAAAACACGTTTATACATATAGTGGAAAATGACGACCCGACAAGGATAGTGCTGAATTTTTCAGGCTTTGATATTTCGGGCTATGAGGCAGGGAAAAGACTCGGCGAGGAGTACGGCATAGATGTTGAAATGTCGGATATTTTAAATATCGTGCTTATAGCAACTCCGTCGAACACGCAGGAGGATTTTGACAGGCTCTTTAATGCGATGGTGGGAATATATGACACGCTGACAATCTCGCAGGAGCACGTGCAGATACTGCCTCCTCCGGAGCATTCCGAGTTCATCGAGCCACAGCGGGCATTCTATGCGAATCCGAAATACGTGAGCATAGCAAAGAGCTTCGGTAAAATCAGTGCGGCAACGATTACGGCGTATCCGCCCGGAGTGCCGATACTGTGTATGGGTGAGCAGATAACGGCAGGTCACGTGGCATATTTAAGGCATCTGATGAACGCAGGTGCGGAATTTACCGGATTTGACGGCGAGGAAATTCCCATACTTTAATA
>JAZQHZ010000050.1:0-4249 GCA_045540855.1 Clostridia bacterium | reverse complement strand
ACCACCGCCTGTGGCGGAGCCTCTCCTCAAGGAGAAGCCCAATATATAAACAATAATTTACCTAAGAAAAGAATAAAATAACAGTTATACAGTAATTAGATTTTTGTCAATATTGTGTTATTAATTGACATTAATATCCTTTTTTGCTATAATCGTAGCATAGTATATTATGCCCTTAGTGGCTATACACAATGGGTAAAGGAGGAGTTTTTTATGAAATTCAGAAAGGTGGTTTCGCTGTTTGCGGCGGCTGCTATGGCAGTGTCAAGCTTTACAGGGCTGGCAACTACGGCAAGTGCGGCAACGGCAGCTGATATCGTGCCGATTACATCATCGGCTACATATTGGTTCGAGGATTATATGACAGCCGGATTGTCAAAAGACGCATTAATTGCAGACAGTCATTTTTATACACCTACCGGAAATACCTATAGTTCCGGCAAGGGTAGCAATTCTGACAGTGGTACATCACATCTTAACTGTTTAAGAGTGAAGAATGTTCAGGATATGTTACAGTTTTCTGTTTCAAAACCGGCAGAAATAACTGTATATACTCAGAAGCATGGTAGCAGAGGTATAGTTGCGACTACAACTGTTCCGTCCACAGCATATACAACATATGATGATGCACTTGCTAATTCAGCAAACCTTATTGCAGTTCAGCCAAGTAACACAACGGCATGGACTTTTGCAGTTGATGAAGCGACAGACTTTTGTTTCTCGAACTACGGCGGTGACTTCTATATTGCGGGTATTTCTGTTGCAGTTAGCTCAACAGAACCTTCAATCAGTATTTCACCGACATTAAAGACATTAGCAGTAGGCGAAAGCGTTGAGCTTAGTGCTACAACAGAAAATGCAGACGGTGCTGAGGTTGTATGGACTTCAGATGACGAGGGTGTTGCAACTGTTGAAAACGGCAAAGTCAGTGCTGTAAGTGCAGGTAATGCTACAATCACAGCCATGATTAACGTAGGCGGTGTTGAGTACACTGCAAGCTGTGAAATTACAGTTGTTGATACAGGTACAGTAACTTTTGCTGCAACAGGTGCAGAAGGCTTTGCTCCGGCATCAATTACTAAAAACAATGGTGAGAGTATTACTCTTCCGATTAACAGAACATACTATGTTGAGGGTTCAACATTAACAGGCTGGAGTGACGGTACAACAACATATGCACCGGGTGCAAGCTATACAGTAAACGGCGACGTTACTTTAACAGCAGTGTTTACAGAAAATACAGCTGCATTAGGTGACGGTGAAGCAACAGTAGCATTTGATTTACAGACAAAGAACGGTACACCGGTAGTTGGCTGGCAGAACAGCCAGAACATTCTTGTTTATCAGGCATCAATCAATGGTACATCAATTGATGTTAAGATGGATGTTAATACATCACCCGGTAAGCTTGCAAATGCAAACTGGACAGACTGGGCACAGGTAAACGGCGGCACAACATTTACTGTTCCGGCACTTGACGGTGCAGTAGTTAAGATGGATACTATCTACAATGACGCTACTTATACAATCAACGGCACAGAGTATACTCAGGCAGGTCAGTCACAGGGTGAAAATGTAACAATTACAGGTGCAGACACAATTACAATCGTAGCAGGTGAAACAAGCGGTTCATATTGGAGAGGCTTCACAGTAACATATCCAAAGGTTGAAACAGAAGAGCCGGAAGAAACAGATGCTCCTTCAACAGAGGCTGTTGTATTAAAGTATCCGGAATCAGCAATTACCGGCGGTAATCATTGTGACAACACATCAACATTTATATTTGTTGACGGCGTTGATACAAATATAGCATCATTCTTTGCGGATCCGGATGATCCAACAAAGATTGATGCAGACTTGGTTACAGGCTACAAGAACTATATCGTAGGTACAAATACAGGCTATGACAGCCCGTATATCACAGCTGATTTACCGGCAGGTACATATAAGGTTTATTTCCTCGGATACAATCACGGTAAGGAAGTAAATGCAACAATCGCTTCAACAGGCGAGACAGTATATGACACAACAGGCGGTGTACAGTTCGCATATCAGAGCGACGATGCATCAAGAATTCTTAAGTTATATACATTAGAGTTCACACTCAGCACAGCTGTAACAGGCGAGACAATCACATTTGACTCAACTCAGGACAGCTGGTTACCGGATTTATATGCAATCGTGCTTACAAACCAGAGTGCGGCACCGGAGGCAACTCCGACACCGGAGCCGGATTTATCAGACGTTATGCCGGACTTTGCATATCAGTTCTGTAACACAAACTCAACAGAGCTTACATCAACAACATCAGGTACATACTACCTTGATAAGGATGGCAAGCTTTGTGACAGTGCTTCATATCAGACAGTTACATTAACAAATGTAAGATATCACAACGACCACGGCTTATCATCATCAAGCGGCTCAACATACAAGTTCAGAGCGATGGCTCCGTTCAAGGTAATAGTTGGTAGCTGTACTTATGATGACGGCTCAGGTAAGCTCGTTGTTAAGGATTTAGACGGAAATACAGTATATACTTCAGAAACAGTAACCTTCAATGATGCGTGCTATAAGGCAAATTCAGCAAATGTTACTGAGTTCAGCTATACAGGCACAGGCGTTGTAGACGTTGAGTTCTCAACTCCGAGCGGATGCTATTTCCCGTACCTCGCAAAGACTTCAATTGATGTGGATACAATTTCAGGTTCATTAATCAATGCATCAGACCTTAACGAGGGTACAATCACATTCACAAGCCAGACAACAGGTATTGTTTACACAGGTACAATTTCAAACGGTACATATTCAGTAGTGGTACCGACAGGCGATACATACGATGTATTACTTACAAGCACAGGCTATGTTGCAGTAACAACATATACTGCAAACGGTGATAATTCATCGGCAGACCTTACTTGTACAGCGGCTGTTGAAATGGAGGTTTCGGGTACAATCGCAAACGCACCGTCAAGTGCAGATATACTCACATTTACAGCTGCAAATAATTCAGCTAACACAAAGAAGATTACTCTTGATGCAGGTGCAACAAGCTACACAGCTTCACTTATGCCGGATACATACACAGTAACATCATCAGTAGGAACACTTTCACCGATTTCATCAGAAAGCTTCCTCGTTGTTGGTGCTACAACAAAGAACCTCTACTATCCGGAGGTAATTCCGACAGCTACTTCATCAACTGTAACAGTTTATAAGGATCAGGCAGTTTCGGGTACAAACTACCACACAATCGCTGATGCGGTTGCAGGTATCAAGGCTGCAGGCTATTCAGAGTCAACTATTCTCTTAAAGAGCGGTGTGACATATGAGGAGCAGGTAAAAATCCAGATTAACGGCGTAACATTAAAGACAGACGGTGATGCGAAGGCTACAATCAGCTGGTACTACGGTATCGGTTACACATATTACAGCTTAGGCTCAGACGGTTACTATGATAAGGACAGAGCTATGACAAAGGTTGGCAAGCTCGAAAGAGATCCGGACAGATGGGGCGCTGTTGTAAGAGTAACAGGTAACAACTTCACAGCTGAAAACATCATCTTTGAGAACACCTTCAACCAGAGAGCAACAGCTGCAGAAATCGCAGACGGCGTTGTTTACAACGGTTGCCAGGCAATCACTGTTGACAGAACTGCAAGCGGTTTTGTGGCAGATACAAGAAGCTCGACCGAGAGAGCTGCGGCAATCGCAATCGAGGGCAGAGGGACTGAGTTATACAACTGCGAATTCATCGGCAGTCAGGACACATTCTTCACGGGCGGAACAGCTTATGTTAAGGATTGTGCTATCACAGGTAACACAGACTATATCTTCGGCGGCGGAAGCATCGTATTTGATAACTGTGACCTTATCTGGGGCGGTTACAGTGACCAGGCAGTAGGCGGCTATATCACAGCGTCAAACGGTTCAGATGCAGGCTACTTATTCAGAGATTGTACAATCAAGGATGGTAACAGACAGAAGGCAAAGGGCTCATTCGGTCGTGACTGGGGCGGTACAAATGCACACGCATACTTCATCAACTGCACAGACGCTACTGAAAAGGGCGTAAGCGGCTGGTCAAACATGGGTGGTGCAGTAAAGGACGGCACAGCTGATTTACACGTATTTGATTTAGCTAACCCGAATGGATATAAGACATCAGGCTCATCAGACAAGTACAATATCACAGCATTCACATTTGCAGATGCAGAAGTCGGATCGTAGCCATGTCGTTCTGTGAGCC
>JAZQHZ010000049.1:0-2240 GCA_045540855.1 Clostridia bacterium | reverse complement strand
TATTAACAAATTATTCAAAATTAGTACTCATTTTATATACAAAAGAAAGAGCATCAATGACGCACTTTCTCTAAAATTATATTTTCCATTATGCCGACAGGTTTTAACATATAATCGTATGTCCAGTTATCTCCCGTCGTTCTGTATGAGCCGTTTCCGTACCATACATAGTTTTCGTTTGCGTTATGCAACACTCCAAAGCCGTTGAAACGGTTTCCGTACATCACTGCCCTGATTTTGTGTCTTCCCTCTTTAAGCTTACCAAGGCTTATTCTGTGCGGATTATATGCAACAAGTCCGTTCTTCTCTCCGTCTGTATAAACTGCTATAAGCGGTGCAATAAATTCCGGGATGCGCAGGAAATATTCTTCCTCTGTTTCAATCTCAATTTCAAATTCATATTCGAGATTACCCGTATAGAACGGCATTCCCTGCTTTGTTATGTCACCAAACTCCAATACATCCGACTTTTCAACAATCGTCGCCTTACGTCCGTCAAGCCTTACACCAAACTCGCCCAGTACATACATATTTTCAATAATGGATTTATTGTTGTAATCCATTTCAATTCTGAGCTCGTTTGTGCCTTTTTTGATTTCTCCAAGGTTGATTGTATCTATTGCCTTATCCACATAATAGCCGATCGGTTGGTTATTCACAATTTCGCCGTTGAGGTATATTCTGCACTTCTGTGCGTTCTCTATTCCAAGCATCGCCACAGTGTCAATTTCAGAATAAATATCACAGTAAAGTGTCAGAGAATGATTTTCCTTTTCCTCCATCGCCCACGGCTGCATATCCTCACCCGTTCTGTGCGAGAAGCCAAGCAGTGCTCTGATTTTGTTATCCGCACGAAGCATTTCTTCGCTTTCACTCACATCACTGCCGTTAACACTGAAACGGACTGTATCAAGCAAGAGAACATTTGGCTCACTCCTCTTAAAGGAAGCTATTTTTTCAATTGCCTGTACAGCTTCATATTCCTTTTCTTCGGGATATTTTTCTCCGTCATTTGCACTGCCAAGCTTCAGCAATACAGAATCCTCGCTGTGACAGTGCCACTCAAGCTCTGTATAGCCGTTCTGAGCCGTTGATGCCATTGCATAGCATTTACCGTCCATTGCATCATATGCCGTAAGCTGACATTCACCCTTAATTCTGATTTTATAGCTTTCGCCTTCTGTTGCAGACGGGTTTGCGTGGCAGATGAAAAGCCATTTACCCTCTTCATCCTCACGCAGCTGATAAAGCAGATTATCGGAATAGTTCCCGTTTTCATCCTTTATTTCAACATCTCTTAAATATTCAAGTGAATCAAGTAATTCACTTTCATCATTTGCTATACGCACACATTTTTTTGCGAGCTCTGCCGGTAATACACTTTCAGAGCCGCCAACACGTTCCGGCACCTCACCCATAAATATTATTTTTCCGCCGTTAGTCGCAAATTGATTTAATATAGCAAGCGTATTCTGACGGATTGTAAGCGTTTCGGGTACAATAACTACGTCATACGCCGCAGCTCCGACACAAAGCTTACCATTGCAGCTGACTTCTTGATGCTCTAAAAGTGCCTCACTAAGATAGTCAAAATCAAGTGTATTATATAAAAGCCATTCCTGAAGCTTTCTGAAATCCTTATCCAGCTTTACTCTGATATCGTTTGTTACATCCTGAGGTCCGAAGCTTATCCACATACTTTCTACCGGATGCACCACCGCAATTTTTGTTACTCTTTTGCCCTTTGTCAGCACCGAGTTAAGTCTTGCAAAATAGTCCTCAATGTACGGATACTCCTTGTACCACGGTGACTGATAGAAAATTGATGCAGGCCAGTCACGCTTTGCTTCACCTTTAAGGCTCATATGCGACAGATGCGGAATTCGTCTTGTTATTCCGAGTGCCGCCTGCCAGTCGCCCTGGAGCTTGTAGGTTTTAAAGGTACAGTCCCAGTTTGTTACTCCGTAAAGCTCGCTCATTACGTATTTTCTTCCGTACTGTGCCGCAACACTTGCCGCCTGCTTTACCGTTGAATATTCACGAGCATCAATAAGAATATCCACTCCCGGAATATCCATATCCTTATATGTACGCATTGCATCTCCGACTGTTGTCGCCTGTGATGTGAGCTTTTCCTCTCCGAGAATATGTCCCGTCATAAGAATTCCGTTGTTTTTGCACCACGCACATATTCTGTCCATAAAAGCTTGTGAGAAGCATTCGGTTGCCATTTCGTGATA
>JAZQHZ010000048.1:0-6026 GCA_045540855.1 Clostridia bacterium | reverse complement strand
GCTATGACAAGCTCATCAAGCCCCGGTATCAGTCTTAAAGCAGAGGGAATAAGCTACATAGCCGGAGCTGACTTACCGGCAGTTATCGTTAATATTATGCGTGGAGGTCCGGGTCTTGGCGGTATTCAGCCTGCACAGTCGGATTATTTCCAGGCAACACGTGGTGGCGGTCATGGCGATTATCACTTAATCGTACTTGCACCGAACGGCGTTCAGGAGATTGCTAATCTCACAGCTGATGCATTCAATTTAGCTGAAGAATACAGAATCCCTGTTATGATTTTAGGTGACGGTACAATCGGTCAGATGATGGAGCCGGTTGATTTCGATGAAATTCCCGAACCGGTATTTTCAGAGAAGCCGTGGGCTACAACAGGCACTAACGGCGAAAGAAAGCCTAACTGCGTAAATACATTACATCTCACTCCTATCGAGCTTGAAGATACAATTCTCGAAAGAGAGCAAAGATATAATGTTGCAAAGGAAAATTTACAGCGCTACGAGGAAAAGTATACCGAGGATGCCGACATTATCGTTTCAGCATTCGGTATTGTTTCAAGAGTAGTTGATACTGCGGTTAAGCAGTTAAGAAGCGAGGGCTTAAAGGTTGGTATTATCCGTCCGATTACGCTCTGGCCGTTCCCGGAGAAGGCATTCAAGGCAGTAAACCCGAAGGCGTTCTTATCAGTTGAGATGAGCACAGGTCAGATGGTTGAGGATATCAAGCTTGCTTGTGAGTGCAAGGTTCCTGTTTACTTCACAGGAAGAACAGGCGGTATTATTCCGACTCCGGAAGAAGTTATGGATAAAATAAGAGAAATTGCACAGGAGGTGGGCATCAATGGCTAAAACTATATTTGAAAAGACAAGCGCTTTAACCGATAATAAGTTCCACTATTGTGCAGGATGTTCACACGGTATTGTACACAGACTCGTGTGTGAGGTTTTAGACGAGCTTGGAGTTGTAGGAAAGGCTATCGGTGTTGAGCCGGTAGGATGTGCTGTAAGAGCTGACGAATACTTCAACTTTGATACATTACAGGCAGCTCACGGACGTGCTCCGGCAGTTGCAACAGGCGTTAAGAGAGCTTTACCGGATAAGGTCGTTTTTACATATCAGGGTGACGGTGACTTAGCCGCAATCGGTACTGCCGAGACAGTTCACGTAGCAACAAGAGGCGAAAATATCACCACAATATTTATAAACAACACAATCTACGGTATGACAGGCGGTCAGATGGCTCCGACATCATTACCGGGGCAGGTTACTCAGACCTCACCGTACGGTCGTGACCCGCACACTCAGGGATATCCTGTAAGAGTATGCGAAATGCTTGCAACCCTCGACGGTCCGTCATTTATTGCAAGAGTTGCTGTTGATACTGTTCCTCACATCAAGGAAGCAAAGAAGGCAATCAAGAAGGCATTTGAATACCAGATAGCCGGAAAGGGCTTATCATTCATTGAAGTTTTAAGCATCTGTCCGACAAACTGGGGTATGGCACCGACAGAGGCAATAAAGAGATTACAGAATGAAATGATTCCGTATTATCCGTTAGGCGTTTATAAAGACGAAGGAATTGACGCTGAATAATAAGTCTTAGGTTTGTGAAAGGTTTAAATAGGTTATAATAATGAAGAATTGCGAAATGATACTTGCAGGCTTCGGCGGACAGGGAATCCTCTTCACCGGTAAAATGCTTGCATATGCAGCGATGCTTAATAATAAGCAGCTTTCGTGGCTTCCGTCATACGGCCCCGAAATGCGAGGCGGTACGGCTAATTGCCACGTTATCATTGATGACGAGCCTATCGGCTCACCGATTATCGGTCAGCCGAACATCTTATTGGCTATGAACTTACCGTCATTAGACAAGTTCGAGGATGAGGTTAGTGAGGGCGGATTGATTTTTGTTGACAGCTCACTTATTAACCGCAAGGTTAAGCGTGATGACGTTAAAGCAATATATATTAACGCAACTGAAATCGCCGATGCACAGGGTCATAAGAACCTTGCAAATATGGTAATGCTCGGTGCGATCATCAAAGAAACAGGTTTATTTACAATCGACGAAATAAAAGCAACAATCGAAAAATCTATCCCGCCGGCTAAGCAGGCACTTGTCGCTCCGAATATGGCGGCAGTTATGGCAGGTGTTGAGGCCGTTTCATAAAGGGAAATTCATTAAAGGAGGGAATCTTTATGGCAGCAGCGAAGAAAAAGAAGCTACTGACCTATAAAGGTAAGCCGTTATTAAGATGCGGTAACCGTGTTTATTACGGCAACCTTGAGGATAAGTACATTCTTGTTTTAGACGTTTGTGAAAGCGAGAACGTGAACGGTCTTGATGTATCGAAGAAGGTCAAGATATCTGTTATGGACAACACAGGTGAATTAGGCAACGGTCAGGTATTCAGACGCGGCGAGCGTGCAAACCTCTACGAAGCATTGGATTTAGGTGAATGGTGGCTTAAGCAGGCCGTACAAAACGGCTAAAAGTTAAAAGAGCTGTTGCGTTTGCAACAGCTCTTTTAATTTCTTTTTTATTGAATCGCCGTTAATAATTCTTTTCTGAATCGTTCCATTGATTTTTTGTGCAGATTTTCAATCAGCACTATGCCCATATCCTTTGCACGCTGCTTCAAATGTGCCTTGGCATCAATTCCACGCATATCCGTCATCACGAGGATTTTCTTTGCATATTTCCCACCGAAGCGTTCTGCTATTGTTTCAAGCTCATAGAGCGCTTCCTTCTTCACCTCGCCGCTTTTGCAAGAAATAAATACCGGCATAACTCCGCACATTGCCGCCACATCGACCTCGTTTGCGGTGTCCTTGACTGCATCGCCACTGCTGTGAATAACTCCGTCCCAGTCAATAAATACGCTGATTTTAATATCGTTAAAACACTTCTTCCCTGCCATTTCCAAGCCACGTGCGGCAATATATGTATATAATTCAAGAAGATTGCCCGTTTTCCTTAAAATCGCACGCACCTGTGAATTTTTATAACGGAACATTATTTTGTTCTTATCCGACTTGAAGCCGCTTATATACCCGCCGTCACTAAGCTGTGAAATCACCCGTCTGTCAAGCTCAATTTTTTTATTGACGAGCCTGTCACGGTCAACGTACACCCATTCAGGACGGCTGTCACTGTCATACTCGTCAAGCATAGCAATGATTGACGTCTGGCGGTTCCATTCAATGGTATCCTGTGAAAATATCCGCCACAAGCCCATAATATCCTTTTCAAACTCCGCCGTTATATTCCAGTGCTGAAACGATTTTGTCCTGTCAACTGCACCGCCGAAAAGCCTTATATAGTCCTCAATCGCCATTTCAGGCAGAGGGTAAATCTCTTCGCTGTCCGCCTTATAAATTTTAACCGTTCTGTTGTTATTTATATCATAACGGAATATCGGTGTATCCGTCTGCGAAGCCGCCACACCAACTGCCGCCGCAAGCACTTCATCACCACCACCCAATTCTATCATACAATCAGGATTATTTCCTATAATTCGCACAAGCTGTGAAACCAGCTCATCAAGGTCACGGTTCAAGGGCTCTATGTATTCGCATTTTGTATTCACACCGTTTTTTCTCAAGGTAGCCTCAATATCCTGACGTTTATGTGCAGGAATATCAAAGCCGATAAATACAACCCTTTCCGGCTTAAACGCTATGCAGGATATGACATTTTCAAGCATATCCATATCAAATAATTCGATTAGTGTTTTCATCTGGTACACCCTTTTATATATGTGATATTATTTCTATTTAGATTATACCACAGATCACAAAACATTTCAACAAAAAACCGACGCATTTTGCGTCGGTTTTAAAAAATCAATATAACGGATACTTTTCACAAAGAATTGCAACTCTCTTTGCTACCTCATCCTTGTTTGCCTCAAAGTCCTTTAAGGTCATACCGATAAGCTTACCAACCTCAACTAAGTCCTCCTCCTTGAAGCCTCTTGTTGTAACTGCTGCTGTTCCTACTCTGATACCGCTTGTTACGAACGGCTTCTGGATGTCAAACGGGATTGCGTTCTTGTTTACTGTAATACCAACCTCGTCAAGAAGCTTCTCTGCTTCCTTACCTGTGTCAACCTTCATACCTGTGAGGTCTACGAGCATAAGGTGGTTATCTGTACCGCCTGATACGAGCTTGAAGCCCTCCTCTAAAAGCTGCTTTGAAAGAGATTGTGCATTCTTTACAATCTGCTCTGCATACGCCTTGAACTCCGGCTTTAATGCCTCACCGAAGCACACTGCCTTTGCAGTGATTGTGTGCATTAACGGACCACCCTGGATTCCCGGGAAGATTGCCTTATTTATCTTCTTTGCGATTTCCTCATCGTTTGTTAAGATAAGACCGCCTCTCGGTCCTCTTAATGTCTTATGAGTTGTTGTTGTAACAACGTCAGCATACGGCATCGGTGACGGGTGTACACCTGCAGCTACAAGACCTGCGATGTGTGCCATATCTACCATAAAATATGCACCGACTTCCTTTGCGATTGCACTGAACTTCTCAAAATCAATCACTCTCGGATATGCTGATGCACCTGCTAAAATTAACTTCGGCTTGCACTCTAATGCAACACGTCTGATTTCTTCATAGTCGATTGTGTTATCTGTCTCTGTAACACCGTACGGTACGATGTTCCAGTACTTACCCGACATATTAACCGGTGAACCGTGGCTTAAGTGACCGCCGTGTGCAAGGTTCATTGAAAGAACTGTGTCGCCCGGTGTTAAAAGTGCAAAGAATGTCGCCATATTAGCCTGTGCACCCGAGTGCGGCTGTACGTTTGCATAGCCTGCTCCGAATAACTTCTTTGCTCTTTCAATTGCAATTTCCTCTACAACGTCAACGTGTTCACAGCCGCCGTAATAACGCTTGCCCGGATATCCCTCTGCATACTTATTTGTAAGAGTTGTGCCGTTTGCTTCCATAACTGTTTCTGATACGAAGTTCTCCGAAGCGATAAGCTCAATCTTGTTCTTCTGTCTGTTCGTCTCGTCCATTACTGCAGCGTAGATTTCGGGATCGTTCTGCTGTAAAAGTGTATATTCTCTCATTGTTATGTCCTCCGTTTAAAAAAATAATATACATTCATTATACATCATTTTGAATTTTTTTGCAACAGTTTTTTTGTCTTTTCTTTATAAATGATGTAAATATCACAGTTTTATTGTGATAAATTTGTTTTTTTTGAAGAAAATAACGGACGGATGCTTAATGCAGAAGAAATATCAAATCACACATTTACTTTCTCTATCATAATCGGCAGAATTTGCGTATCTTCATAAGCTATATGTGTTACTTCATTTTCTTTCTCAAGTGTATGCCATACAGGAATACTCGTATAGCTTCAGCCAGCGGACTTTGATATGCTTGGTACATTAGCACAAACAGGTGTGCCGCAGCACACCTGTTGTAATTTTTTTCAATACTTAATTTCATACGCATCGCAAAGCGGCTTTATGCTTCCTTTTTCAAAAAGCATTATTTTCAGCTTATCGCCCTGCAGCGTTACAATATCTGAAATATTCGTTTCACCCGATACGCATTTCCTTATATTTACCGATTTCAGTGCGTTTCCTTCATACATCGCAATAATCAAATCCGCATCTGTATTCGTTTTCAGAGCTATGTCGATATCGGCTGCAGTGCCGTTCACCTTGACATCAGGCTGCAGCTCTCCGTATAATTGCTTTATAACCTTTATGGTATATATAGTGTCGGCATAGCCCGATTCCTTCTTTGTAAGTGCAATTTCATACGGAAGTGCTCCGATTTCTATTTCCTTTGCAACCTTTTTGAAGAAAATTCCGTTCTCACCTGTCACACTTCCCATATCAAAGTCAACACTCAGTTTTATACTTTCCGTTCCCTCAGGAACATATAAAATTCTGCTTGTTTCCGATGGCTTGTATGCTTTTGCAAATCTGCCCGTATCGCTCGTTATCTCTTTTATGCTTGTACGAAGTCCCGAAACCGTAAAAGTAATAC
>JAZQHZ010000047.1:0-14384 GCA_045540855.1 Clostridia bacterium | reverse complement strand
GCCTTTGCAATAACCTTGCCCGGATCAGTGTCAAGATACTTGATACACTCGTCCATCGGCATTGTGAACGGGTGGTGCATTGCCACCCATGAATCACTTTCGTCATCGTACTCGAAGAACGGGAACTCTGTAATCCAAAGGAAGTTATAGCCCTCAGGAATAATGTCTAAAGTCTTTGCAACCTTTAATCTTAATGCACCCAATGTCGGTAATACAACTCTGTCCTTATCTGCAACAATCATTACAACGTCGCCCTTTTGTGCACCAAGTCTGTCCATAAGTGCCATAATTTCTTCCGGTGTAAAGAACTTCTTAAATGTCGCATTCGGCTCGTCCTCTGCCCATCTTACATATGCAAGTCCCTTGCCGCCTATACCCTTTACATAGTCAACAAGCTTGTCCATTTCTTTTCTTGTATATGTCTTTGCGGCATCCTTTGCCACAATCGCTCTTACTGAGCCGCCCGCCTCGATTGCTGACTTGAATACCACGAACTCGTTATCCTTAACGTCCTCTGTGATGTCGATAATCTCCATACCGAAGCGTGTATCCGGCTTGTCTGAGCCGTAACGGTTCATTGCCTCTGCATATGTCATTCTCGGAAGCGGAGTCGGGATGTCTATGTTCATTACATCCTTGAACAATCTCTTTACAAGTCCCTCACCCATTTCTAAGATGTCCTCTACGTCAACGAATGACATTTCAAGGTCAATCTGTGTGAATTCCGGCTGTCTGTCGGCACGTAAGTCCTCGTCACGGAAGCAACGTGCGAGCTGGATATATCTGTCGAAGCCTGAAATCATAAGCAGCTGCTTATAAATCTGCGGTGACTGCGGAAGTGCGTAGAACTTGCCGTGATGAATTCTTGACGGTACAACATAGTCACGTGCACCCTCCGGAGTTGACTTCATCATCATCGGTGTTTCAATCTCGATAAAGCCGTTTTCTGCAAAGTAATCTCTTGCAGTCTTTGCGATAAGGCTTCTCTTGATTAAGTTCTGCTGTAAGGTAGGACGCCTTAAATCGAGGTAACGGTACTTTAATCTTAATTCCTCGTTTACCTTGATATCGTCTACAACCTCAAACGGCGGTGTCTGAGCCTTTGCGAGGATTCTTAAATCCTCAACATAAACCTCGATTTCTCCTGTCGGAATTTCATAGTTCTTGCTTTCACGCTCTCTCACGGCACCCTTTGCCATAAGCACAAACTCACTTCGACATGACTTTGCCTTTTCAAAAAGCTCTCTGTCTGTACCGTCATCAAACGCAAGCTGAACAATACCTGTTCTGTCTCTCAAGTCGATAAAGATAAGGTTTCCCAAATCTCTTATCTTCTGCACATATCCGCCTACTACAACGGTTGTGCCTATTCCCTGCGTTTCGCCGCAGTAATTTGTACGCTTTAAACCCTGCATTGTATCCATTGCTTTTTCTCCTCACTTCTGTAAAAATTCTGCTATTTTGCCAAGCTCAACCTCGCTCTGCTCGCCTGTTTCCATATTCTTGAGGTTTGCTTTTTCGTTGTCTATTTCATTATCACCCAAAACCAGAGTATACGTAGCACCGATTTTGTTTGCATATTTCATCTGTGCCTTTAAGCCACGTCCTACGTGGTCGGTTTCAATGGCAAGTCCCTGCTTTCTTAAATTGTACGCAAGCTTCATTGAATATACATTTGCTCTGTCACCCAACGGTGCAATGTATAAATCAACCGGCTTTTCCACAGGAATTTCAAAACCTGTTTCCTCTAATCTTAAAAGCAGCCTTTCAATTCCAAGACCAAAGCCTACTGCCGGTGCCGGGTCACCGCCTAATTCCTCGACAAGTCCGTCGTAGCGTCCGCCGCCGCAGACCGTCATACCGCCACTGATGATTTCAAACACTGTCTTTGAATAATAGTCAAGGCCACGCACTATTCCCTGGTCGATTGTGTATTCGATACCCATACCGTCAAGTGCCGCCTTGAATTTTTCAAAGTGGTCACGGCAGTCATCACAGATATAGTCAAGAAGCTTCGGCGCATCCTTACCCAAATCCTGACAAATCGGTGATTTGCAGTCTAAAATTCTTAACGGATTTCTGTCGAAACGACTCTGACAAGTGCCGCAAAGCTCGTCTAATTTCGGTCTGAAATACTCTCTTAATGCCTCGTTATACTTTCTTCTGCATTCCTTACAGCCGATGCTGTTGATGTGTACTGTTAAATCCTTTAAGCCTGCACGGTTAAGGAATGTAAGTGCAAGCGAGATAACCTCTGCATCAACCGTCGGCATTGCTGCACCGAACACCTCAACGCCAAACTGGTGGAACTCACGCAGTCTGCCGTGCTGTGTCTGTTCATAGCGGAAGCACGGGATGTTGTAATACATCTTGCAGGGCATTGCCTCAGCATAGAGGCTGTTCTGCAAAAAGCTTCTTACAACCGAAGCTGTACCCTCCGGGCGGAGTGTGATGCTTCTGTTACCCTTGTCATTGAAGGTGTACATCTGCTTTTCAACCACGTCCGTTGTATCTCCCACACCACGCTCAAAAAGCTCTGTGTGCTCGAATGTCGGGATTCTTGTTTCTTTATAATTAAACTCGCGGCAGGTTTCATTGAAGAGATTTTCAACGTAATGCCACTTGTAGCTCTCCGAGGGAATTAAGTCTTTTGTACCCTTGGGTGCTTTTGTAATTACCATTGCTGTCACCATTTAATCCTTTCGAAATATTAAGCAGAAAGAAATTTTCGCAGATTGCCGCTTTGAAGAACGAAGGTGTATGATTATACTCCGAGTTCCGAAAAGTGGTGAGATGCGGAAATTTATTCTGACTTTCTGCTCCTTTTCATACTTTTATCCATTATATTATATTGTACCTCAAAATCACTGCGGTGTCAAGTAAAAACTTTAGCGGTATTATGAGGTTATTATGTATAATTTAACGGCACAGGAGTGACCTGTGCCGTTGGTTTAATCAATAAAGTGTTCCTTGTTATTCATAATATACTCATAACTAAGCTCAATTAAATCATCCTCATATTCAAAGAATTTATTGTCACATTCTTCAAGCAGCTTATCTATATTTTCATCGTCCGCTGTTAATACATCTTCTCTTTGGGCTCTGTCCTTCGGTACTTCACCACCATAAATACTGATAGCCTTTTCACATATCTTTGCAGTTTTTTCTGCACCTATTTTTCTATATGCGTCAACTATCTCATTAGCAAAATCACCGCTCGAATTAAAGAAATACTGTGCAAATCCACCGTTATTTACTTCCATTTCTACCGCTTGCGTAATATAAATTACTCTTTGCTTTTCATTTAATGCTTCTATTTTATCACCATATTCGCATTTTTGAGCTAAGTACATACTCATTTCTATTACGAAATTATTTTTATTTTCAATATTCCAGATTTCTGAAAGTGTCATATCCTCATCACCCTTCCGACTTTTTAAAATCACCGTATTTGAATCTCCGTCCCAGTTCACATCCATGCCCATTGCATTTGCAATAGCTCTTACCGGAAGATACGTGGTTCCATCTATTATAAACGGCTCAACATATTTTCCGTTTGCATCCATAGGTAAAACCTCATTATCATCCAAGACAACTTTTATATCACGATATTCAAGATTTTTTTGAATGGATTCATTTATTGCATATGTTGATGTTGCTGCTATACTTAACCCAATCATCATACCTATTAAAATACCCTTAAACTTGTCTTTCATAATTATACCTCTTTAATCAAACTTAAAATGAATCAGTTCCGTATCTCCAAACCTGTCAACTATTTTGTGTTCCATTTCTGCATCGTCAAAATGCCATTTATTATCCAAATCCGGCATTCCATAACATTCTATAAGTTTTTTCTGCATAACATCATATTGAGGCGGATAAATAACAAATGACGCTGATGAAATTGTTTCTGACTTAAGGTCAAAGCATAAAAGAACTACACTTAAAACGCCAAAAATCTCACACTTACCATTATATTTTATTTTTTGGTTAGCACTTGTAGTGTCAAACCCTTGCTCTTCCAAACATTTCTTTATATCTGCTAATTCTGTTTTTCTTTGCAATAAAATCTTTTCGTTACATAAATCAATCGTAATCATATCCTACCAACCAAATAGTTTTATTATAATAATATTGTAACATATTTTTTCTAAGTTGTAAATACTATACATAAAAACTTTTTCAAACTTGACACAATCCCGACTTTGTGCTATCATTATATTTAGGAAAATATGTTATTCAAGAAAGGTCAGATTTATAATGCCTAAAAAACAGATGTCCTTTATGGGCAACGTTTCTATTATACTTTTTGCTCAGATTATAATTAAAATTATGGGTATGGTTTACCGTATGGTTATTACCAATATCGACGGCTTTGGTGATGCCGGAAACGGCTTCTATACCGCCGGTTTCCAGGTCTATACCGTACTTCTGGCGATTTCCTCGGTCGGTATCCCCAACGCAATTGCAAAACTCGTTTCGGAGCGTGTTGCACTTGATGACTATAAGGGAGCTCACAGAATTTTCAAATCCGCATTTGCTATGTTTGCAATTGTCGGTGCGGTATTTTCAATACTCCTCTACGTTGGTGCAGACTTTGTGGCAAACGTTATAATCGGTATGGACGGTGTGCAGTACGTTATGCGTGCATTATCGCCGAGTATTTTCTTTGTCTGCGTTTCATCTGTAATACGCGGATACTTCCAGGGACTTAACGATATGAACGCAACAAGCCGTTCGCAGATTTATGAGCAGCTTTTCAAATGCTCGCTTACAATCGGACTTGTACTTTTAACCGTTGGCACAATGCCTTTGGGAATGCAGTGGATTACTAAATTCACTCTCCTTTACAACGGCGAAATGACACTTACTCCGCCTGAAATTATGGCTGCGTGGGCAAATGCCGCTTCATCAATCGCAACTGCACTTTCGTTTATATACATAGTGTATTTCTATATGAAACGCAGAAGCGAATTAGCTGAAAAAATCCAAAAATCGACTGCTCCGACTATCAAGGACAGCACTAAAAAGCTGTTGTATTCGATACTTGCACTGTCAATCCCGATTTCGCTTGCTTCGATTATCACAGCTATTAACCGTGTGATTGACACAGCTACAATCGCACGTGGAATTGCAGCCGCATTTGCGACCTGTATTCCTGCACACGGCGATATTGCGGCGATATTGAATCCTACGGCACAGCAGCTGAATGACGAAGCAGTACGCCTTTCGGGTATGCTCTCGAAGTCGGACACGCTTATCAATATGCCGCTTACATTAAATATCGCATTTGCAACAGTGCTTGTGCCTACAATTGCAGGTGCATTGGCTAAGGGCGATACCAAGGAAGCATCGAGCAAGGTTTCGTATTCGTTCCTTATCTCGACATTGCTCATTCTCCCCTGCTGTATCGGATTTATCGTATTGGCAGAGCCTATATACAAGCTCATTTATCCAAATGCACCGCTTGGCTATGAATTACTCGCACTTATGGCAGTTTCACTGATATTCAGTGCACTGGCACAGACCATAAACGGCTCATTACAGGGCATCGGAAAGGTGTTCGTTCCGGCAATCGGATTGCTCGTGGGATGTATTATAAAGATAATTTTAAATATTACACTTATCCGCATTCCCGAAATCAATATCTACGGTGCAGCGATAAGCTCAATTGCGTGCCAGATTGTGGCGTTTTTCATCAGCTTTATCATAATGTGCCGATATATTAAGCTTGATATTAAGCCTATAAAATATATCGTAAAGCCACTCATTGCATCAGTTGTTATGGGAATTGCGGCTATTGTAGTGTATAAGCTGATATATATGCTGCTTGCATCAAACCTTATAGCAACGCTTATCTCGGTTATCGCCGCAGTTGCGGTATATGGCGTGCTTGTGCTTGCATTTAAGATATTAAACAAAGAAGAAATTGAAATGCTCCCAAGCGGTGCTAAAATCTACCGTTTACTGGTTAAAATGAGATTATACAAATAAAGCTTTAAGGAGTCCGGCTATGAATAACAGCAAGAAAAATACCGGTCACTTAAGAAAATTTGTCCAAGAGGTTCATGATGAACTCAGAGAGCATAAATGGACATTTATAATTTACACAGGATTAAGAATTCTGGTGATTCTCACCATGATTTTACAGATACTTAACAGGAGCTATGAGGACGTATTTTTGTGTATTCTCACTCTTGTGCTCCTTATTTTACCGAGTGTTGTGCAGGTGACATTTAAAATTTCGCTGCCCACTCCGCTTGAAATTACTATGCTTGCATTTGTATTTGCGGCAGAAATCCTCGGTGAAATCAGTGCATTTTATATTAAATTTGCATATTGGGACACAATACTGCATACACTAAACGGATTTTTATGTGCCGCTATCGGTTTTTCATTAGTTGATATTTTAAACCGAAGTGAACGCTTTCATATGACACTTTCTCCGTTGTTTACAGCAATAACCGCATTTTGCTTTTCAATGACAATCGGCGTTTTGTGGGAGTTTTTTGAGTTTAGCGGCGATATGCTGCTTAATCTGGATATGCAGAAGGATACCGTTATACATACAATCTCATCAACCATGCTTGATGCTACCGCCACCAACACAGTAGTGCATATAAATAATATTACTGACGTATCGGTAAACGGAAACACTTTACCTGGATATCTTGATATCGGACTGATTGATACTATGGAGGATCTGATTGTCAATTTCATTGGTGCAACCATATTCTCGATAATCGGTTATTTCTACGTCAAGAAACGTAAAACAAAGTCTATAATTTCAGGATTTGTTCCTGTAAGAAAAAAATAGTTCCTGCTAATGTAGGAACTATTTTTATAATTGTTTAGAAACAAAATGCTTAATCTCATCACTGCCGGATATTATATGCGGTATAAGTTCTTCCGGATACACCTTTATATTCGCCAACTCTTTCATATCTACCCAGCAAAAATCAAGGTCAATTCTTTTATCACCAAGCTCATCATAGCCGCTAAATATTCCATCCGTAGGAATTTGCATTTCGTCTTTTAAATGAACCTTGTAATACAAACCAATCTGATGGCACGGTCTTTTTCCCCAAGGAAAGAATATTTCGCCTATTGCAATCAGATTATCCACCTCAATATCTGCGTGAATTTCCTCTTTATATTCTCGTATAAGCGTTTTTCGGCTATCTTCCATAAAGCCGACGTGACCGCCTACAAGTGCATAGTCATCATTCTTCGGCTTTTGCAGAAGAATCTTGTCATTATGAATCAAAATCCCTGATATGCGATACGAAAATATAAAATCATTTTCCTTAAATAAAATATCTTTCATTGTAAATCACTCCCCAAATTCATAAATATTTTATTTTTTTGCAATCACTATCGGTTGATAAAAGCCCGTTTCATCCTCGAACTTCCATACCACCTCACTGCAACCGTTTTTAAGGAGTAAATTTGTTAATTCTTCTCTGCGGGTTGCTCTGTATTCACATTCGAATTTGCTTATATTTAACGTCTTATCGTCCTCAATAATGTATTGATTAAGCCTGTAATTCTCACCATTCCAGTCCCAGGTCTGGAATGAAACTCTTTGTCCGTTATCCGTTTTATGAATATACGGCGGAGAATATAGCGGTTTGCTTTTTAATAAGCTATCGTAATTTCTGATGCTTGCAACAAAAATTCCGCCTTGCCTTACCCGGTCTGCAATGCTTTTAACTGCTTTTTCCAATGACTCGCTCGTAAGCATATGCGGCAAGGCATTATCCATTGCAATAACAATATCAAATTGTTTTTTGAACCCCTGCGATAAATTGCAAAAATCCGCTTCCTTAAAGCAAATTTCAACTCCTCTTTTTTCGGCTCTTGCTTTTGCCTCTTTGATTTCGGCACTGCTTATATCAGATGCCGTAATCTTATACCCACAAACTGCAAGCCCTATCGCCTGCGTTCCTATTCCACAGGCACAGTCAAGAATTTCTGCCGAATAATCAAATCCGTTTTCCGAAAAAATCCCGCTTAAAAGCTTCGCCTGCTCCCTCGTTGTTTCATCCCAATCCAAAAACAACTTATCATATTGCGATGCCAAATCATCATAAAAGGTCTGTATAATATCCAATGTACTATTTCTCCTGTTTACAATAAAGAGAAGCCTATGGCTTCTCTTTAAATACTTAATTTTCAATCTGTGTCTTTACAACACTTTCGCCACAGTAGATTTTTCTGAGCTTCGGCTTTTCAATCTTACCTGTTGGGTTTCTCGGAACGTCTGCAAATATTATCTTCTTCGGTCTCTTATATCTCGGTAATTCCGAACAGAAATCCATAATTTCCTCTTCACTACATACGTGATCCGGCTTTAACTGAATAATTGCCGCCGCAATTTCGCCGAGTCTCGGATCGGGTAAACCGATTACCGCTACGTCATTTATATGCTCGTTCTTTCTTAAGAAATCCTCAATCTGTACCGGGTAAAGATTCTCACCGCCCGAAATAATAACGTCCTTAGCACGGTCAACGAGATAGATAAATCCGTCCTCGTCCTCCTGTGCCATATCGCCCGTCATAAGCCAATCGTCCTTTAATACCTCGTCAGTTGACTTTCTGTCGTTGTAATAGCAAAGCATTACGCCCGGTCCCTTTACTGCAAGCTCGCCGACCTCGCCACGCTTAACTTCATTTCCGTCAGTATCTACAATCTTTACTTCCCAGCCGTAACCGGCCTTACCGATTGCACCTACCTTATGTACGTTTTCTACTCCAAGATGTACGCATCCCGGTCCTATTGATTCACTCAAACCGTAGTTTGTATCATAATCGTGCTCCGGGAAGTACTGCTTCCATCTCTTTATAAGTGACGGCGGTACCGGCTGTGCACCGATGTGCATCAGTCGCCACTGACTTAAATCATAGCGATTTAAATCTATTTCACCACGCTCAATTGCATCTAAAATATCCTGTGCCCACGGAACTAAAAGCCATACGATTGTACATTTTTCTTCACTTACTGCCCTTAATATCCATTCAGGACTTACACCCTTTAACAATACCGCCTTTGAGCCTGACATAAGCGAGCCAAACCAGTGCATCTTTGCACCTGTGTGATAAAGCGGCGGAATACATAAGAAGCAGTCCTCTCTGTTCTGTGAGTGGTGATTCATTTCCACTCTTGCAGAGTGAGAAAGGCTCTTATGTGCGTGTAAAATAGCCTTCGGGAAGCCTGTTGTTCCCGATGAGAAATAGATTGCTCCGTTATCCTCGTCTGTAATCTCTACGTCCGGTGCAATGCTTCTCATAAATTTCACGAGATAGTCATAGCTTTCCGCAAAGGTCGGACAGTTTTCACCAACGTAAAACATCTGCTTCACTCTCGGCATTTTATCGCAGATTTCTTCTACTCTGCCTATGAATTCAGGTCCGAAAATAAGCATATCCGAATCCGAAAGCTCTACACAGTACTTGATTTCGTCAGCTGTATATCTGTAATTGAGCGGCACTGCGATTGCTCCCGACTTTAATATTCCGAAATAAATCGGCAACCATTCGAGGCAGTTCATCAGAAGGATTGATACCTTATCTCCCTTCTTGATTCCTCTTGAAAGAAGCAGGTTTGCTACTCTGTTCGCCTTTTTATCGAATTCCTTCCAGGTTATCTCGTTACGTCCTGATAACATCGGATTTGCTTCGATAAGCGAGTACTCCTTCCAGGTCATTCTTGTATGCTCCATAACCTTCGGATTGATTTCTACAAGAGCAACCTCATCGCCAAACTTTTCGGCATTTCTTTCCAATAATTCCGTAATCGGCATCTTGTTTTAGTTCCTTTCTTTGTCCTGTATTGTAAATTGACAGTGGTTGTTTTAAAATTAATCTTCCTTAACAGCAAATACCTCTGTTAAGAACTTTTCATCAAACTTCTTTGTAAACATTGATACAACCGGTGTTACAACTGCTGATACAGCCATAGCTGCAACGCCCATTTCCGGTGCCTTTGATGCTGCCAGCTTAAATGCCGCACCTACCGAACCTGCATCCATATTCATTGAGGTGAGTACAATGGTTGTTACAACAACCGTCAGGAAGCCTGCGAGCATACCTGCCCATGCACCTGCTTTTGTAATCCTCTTTGAATAGATACCCCAGATGTATGGACCGATGAAGCAGCCTGACACAATACCCCAGCTGAACGACATAATGTTTACAATAATCGAAATATTCTGTGTTGCAAAGATGTATGAGCAAATTACAAACACAAAGCACAGTGTTCTTGTTAAGAACATCTGATTCTTCGGGTCATAATTCTTCTTCACTGCCGGAATGAGGTCTACACTTATTGCCGATGCCGATGTCAGTACAATTGATGACAGTGTTGACATTGATGCCGATAAAAGAAGAATAAGAATAACTGCAAATATTACTGTTGTTACCATATTTGAGTCGCCTAATGCAGTAATAAGTGTCTGTGGAATAACCGCATCAACTCCGCCTTCCGGGAGCTGGTTGTTAAGCACAAGTCTTGAGAGTGATCCCATAAAATATGCACCACAGCCGATGATTAATGCAAATGCAGTTGATATGTACTTAGCCTGCTTAACTGACTTTACGTCCTTGATTGCATAGTACTTTGATACCATCTGCGGAAGTCCCCATGTACCGAAGGAGGTGAGCATAATGTTTACACAAAGGAAATTAAAGCTCTTTCCGCCAAACCAGCTTGTGAGCTGTTCGCCTGCACCCTCAACATTTCTAAGGTTATCCATAAATCCGCCAAATCCGCCTACATTGCCGCTGTTAACCACTGCAATTACCATTGCGAATACGCCGACAATCATAATGATTCCCTGCACGAAATCTGTATATGCAGTTGCAACATAGCCACCAAGAACGAGATATATAGCAGTTAATGCCGCTATAACAAGCATCCATACATTCGTCGGAACGTCCGGGAATACAGCAGAGAACATTGAGCCTAAGCCCTTATATACTGCCGCACTGTATGGTACTAAGAATACAAAGATAATGATAGCACTGAAAATCTTTATTGACTTTGACTGATATCTCGACTCAAAGAATTCAGGCATTGTTTTTGATGCTAATGTGTGCGTCATTGTACGGGTACGCTTTGCAAGAAGCTGCCATGCCAGAAAGCATCCCAATAACGCATTTCCGATACCAATCCACATTGAACCGATACCGATATTCCAGCCGTGCTGACCTGCATAGCCTACGAATACAACCGCCGAGAAATATGACGTTCCGTATGCAAATGCTGAAATCCACGGTCCGATACTTCTGCTTCCCAATAAGAAGCCGTCAAGTGTTTTTGCTTTGCGTGTGCTTAAAATTCCGATGAATACCATCAATAACGCAAAAATAGCAAGAGCAACTATCGTTACTGCTTGCGTCTGTGCAAGATTTGTTCCCATAAAAATTACCTACCTTCCATTTTACTTTGGTTTTTTGGGGCTTGCTATCCCCTGTTTAATTGTGATTTTGTGCTGACATCGCACATACTACCACTCTACAAATACTGCATCTTCATTATATCACACTTATTACTAAAAATAAAGCCTATTTTATTTTTTTGGTAACTTTGTGCAAAAATTGGCAGAAGTTTTGTTACTTCTGCCAATAATGTATTTATGATAATATTGTTATAACCTGTAATGCAATTACAAGTACACCTATTATGCTCAGAACTGCAACGCTTGTATTGAGCTTTTTCTTCAGTCCGCCAACTGAGCTTTCAAGAGAATCTATTGACTTTTTCATATTCATCTGAGCATTTTTCAGATCAAACATACTGTCAGTGATTTTTGAAACTCCGTTTATTATCTGCGAAATTTCAGCTATACGCTCCTTGAGCTCACCTACTGATTTCTTCAGTGATGAAACTGCATTGGTGTTGTCACGCATTCCGTCCTCTGTCGATAACTGAATTGCCTGCAATCTTTTTTTCACCTTATCAAGTGATTCAGTAACGTTATTTAAAGCCGCCTCAATCTTTGCAGTGTCCGCAGCTTCAGGTATTTTTGCCACCTGCTCTTTGATTTCTTCAACCTTTTGCACTACCTCTTCTGCCTTAATCTCCTCTGTAGCCAGCTGTGGTGCTATCACTATATGCTCTTCCTGTGTCGGGTCAACCTCAACTGAAACAGGCTTTGCCTGCACCTCATCAGTCTCCTTGATGGTGTTTTTGATTACTTCTGCAAATTCTCCGGTCTTTTTACGTATACGTCCGAATACCGATTTAAGATTGACTGTATCTCCGCCCATATATCCGAGCTCATCTGTGTTTTTATTATTGTTATCCATAGTTCTATTATTCCTCTTCCGGCTTCTTTGCCTTTATTGTAACAACTGTATCGTCCTCACTGTATGAATGGTCAATATCCTCCGAATATTCAGCCACCGGAGTATCGGTGTATTCAATATCGCCGTTTTTCTTATTGACCTTTGCACCGCACTTTGTGCAATAAGCGGCATCTGCTTCATTGCTCTTGCCGCATTCACTACATTTAACTGTTTCACGAAGCTCTGCAAGCTTATCTCTGAGCTCTTCCTTTTCTTTCACAAGCTCATCAATCTTTTCACAGCTATCCTTTACTGCTTCAAGAACATTACCCTTGCAATACTCTTCATATATTAAATTTCCGATCTGAGCGTAAATTTCCTTTATTTTACTGTCTGTCTCTCCGATTGCAAATGAAATTTTAGCCTTTCCTATTGCAGTATTGGTTTTTTCATAAACCTGCTTGCCTAATTTGGTTGCTTCGTCCTTTGCACGGACAGCGTGCTTTTTTACCTTATCAAAGATCTCTTCCATTGAAATTACCTCCGAATTTTAATATTATTATATATTATACCATACTTATTTCAAAATTTCCACATATTTTTTGAAATTTTTCATATTTTCTCAAAAAATTTACATTTCAGATTTCAGGTCACTTTTTTAAGGCTGCTGCATATATTAAAACAGGAACATTTAAAGGAGGTATTTAATGTCAAATCCAAATATTATGGAGCTGTTAAAAAATTTCAATCAGAATCAGCTTCGTGAAATCAATGCTTTTCTTAATTCGGACAAAGGCAAAAAAATCAAGAATTCGCTTAGCGATGAAGAAAAAAGAAAACTGCTTTCCCAATTTTCAAGGCTTGATCCGGCATCGGTAAAAAGAGCTATGAACGGTATGAGCAGTGAGGATATTATTAAAATGATAAACAAGTTATAGGAGGTGAATGTATGTCTGATCCTATGGATACCTTAAAGGGACTTCTGGGCGATGATGCCGGAGATAAGATTAAAAATGTGATGAATCAGCTGTCCCCTTCTTCCGAGAACGGTGACTCAGGCGAATATCTTTCGGAAATGAAGGATCTGATTGAGCGGCTCGGCTCGTCACGCTCTGACCCTCGGGCAAATCTGCTGATGTCTCTGCGACCTTATATGCACTCTGCACGCCAGCAGTCAATCGACAGTGCAGTGAGGCTTCTTAATCTCAGCAAGCTGTCAGGACTTTTCAAATTATAGGAGAATGAAATGTATAAATCATATCACTATGACAATATGCCACGCCCGGTGAATATGCCTGCATCGAGAGAAGTACCCGTCCACAAGGATAAGGAAAACGAAAAAAAGCTGTTGCCATTAAATGGCTTGATTCCTAATCTTAAAAGCGATGATATAATTTTGCTTGTTATTATTTTCGTGCTTCTTATTGATGACTGCGAGGATAAGCTTTTACTTATTGCTCTGGGCTTTATCTTTTTTTCCGGACTTGGTGAATAATTCCTGAATTCTTCGTCAAGAATACGAAGGGTGATTGAATGAAAAGAAATCCGAGATTTTTTAAATGTACTGAATGTAATACTCTTGTGGAGGCTCTTAATCCGCAATGCTGTGATGAGATGTGCTGTTGCTCAAAGCCTATGGAAATGCTTATTCCAAATAAGCTTGCAGGGCTTGAGGAAAAGCACCTGCCGGTTATAAAGCGTGACGGCTGTGACCTTACGGTATGTATCGGCAGAATACTGCATCCGCAAACTATGGAGCATCACATAAAATGGGTTGAGCTTATCGGTGACGGCTATGAACGCAGAGTTGAACTCAAAAGCGGCGATGACCCGATTGTTACATTTCACGTACATGAAAGCGAGCGTATAGTTTCTGTATACGCATATTGCAGTGTGCACGGATTGTGGCGTACTGAAATATGAAGATAAAAAGCTGTTGCATAAGCAACAGCTTCAGCGTGTAGACAAACCTGTCTACACGCTGGCAGACTGCGAGAAATTAGGGCAGATTTTGCGAAAAGGAAGGCGTAGGCGTACGGTGGTACGTTAGCCTTTCTTTTCGTAAAAAACGCATAACGACGGGTGTTCCTCGA
>JAZQHZ010000046.1:0-10486 GCA_045540855.1 Clostridia bacterium | reverse complement strand
ACATGGCTACGTCCGACTTCGAGTACTGACGGGTCGCCACCGTAAGTGATTGTGCCGTTTGCATCAAGTCCTACAATCGGGTTGCCGTTTTCGCTCTTTGAAATGCTGATTGCCTCGGTCTGCTCTGCAACCGGTGCTGTGATGTACTCTGCACACTGATTTACCTTCTTTGCAAACTGCGTGATATAGTTATTATCCGCACCCGTCATCACAAGTGCCTTTTCGCCGCCGTTTTCGTCCTCGTCAAAGCCTGCAAGCACGAGCATTTCCATTGTATCGCCCGACTTATAGAACTCGTTTGCACTGACGTCTCCGTCTGCATTGAATTTAAGTGTTACTGTGTGATCGCCGTCAAACTCCCATGTACCCTTGTTTCCGTTAATTGTTCCGTCAGCTGCAAGTACAATCTCACACGAGTTGACCGGTGCATCCGCACCCTTGTATGCCGCAGAATCTGACACGCTTGTGCAGCCCTCCATTATCGTCTGACCTACCGAGCAAAGATTCCACGTACCGTAAATCATCTTTTTAGGAATTACCTGCTCCTTTTCACCCTCGTACACAAGCGGTGAAACCACCGGCCAACCGTTTGAAAGCCAGAACATTTTTCTTACCTGCAAATATGCCGTAGCATCTGCTATCTTTCTTGAGTGCTGCACATAATACCAGTTGCCGTCATCATCGTGAAGCACTGAATTGTGTCCGTTTCCGTAATATGTGATGCCGCCGAGGTTATATGAGCCTATGAGCTTATAGCCCCACGGCTTTGATTTATCTGTCTGCTCAACATATGTCGTTCCCACGAGCTTTCCGTTAGCATCTGCAAACTGTCTGTGAGGACTGCTTGCAAGCACGTTACTCATTGTCTTGCCGGTTCTTGCAAGTCTTGCATTGTAGTTTGTGCCGAGCCAGCCATAGGTTGCAAGCATATATGTATAGCCGTCATCCTTATTCTTGAAGGTGAACGGTCCCTCCGGTCCCATTACGCCGTTAGGAGTTGCAAAAAGCCTTGAACCGAAGCCTGCACTTGTTGAAAGGATTGTTGCATCCGAGGTATAGTCAATGCCCTCAATTGTGCCGTCAGCTGCAAGTCTTGCACCATGGATTCCCTTCCAGAACGAGCCCCAGATGAAATACACATCGTCGCCCTCTTTGTAGATATTTGCATCAATCGCATTTGTGTTATAGCTGTTGCTTTCCTTTGATGCAAGCACTACGCCGCAGTCAAGATATTCGCCGTCCCAGAGTCCCGGTGACTTTGCCTTGACAAGTGAAATCACCGAGTTTCTGCCGCCGAGACCGCATGAAACTGATAAATAGAACCAATACGGATACTCATCACCCTCTACATAGAGTAAATCCGGTGCCCAGTATGTACCGTTTGCAGTTGTTCCTGAATAGTTTGTTTCAAGGAAGGTCTTTGCCTTTGCCGGAATTGTGATTGTACCGTTGTAATCCTTCTTTACCCAGTTGATTAAATCCTCTGATTCAAACACAAGGTTGTGTGATGAATATGCATAATACTTTCCGCTTACAGGATCCTTGAATATTGTTGGGTCATGTGCACCGTAGGTCGGATCCTGATTTACATTTTCGTAAACCTTGCCTGTCGGGAATTCTACGTCTGCTACCGGTATGCTTCCTGTATTTATTTTTTTGTCGGTCACGATTTCCCAAATTGACGTTGTGATTTCACCTTTTTCCGGCGCTTCGCCGCTAAAACTCACTATTGTGCTATCTCCGCTTTCTAAATACGTTGGATTTGTAACTTCTAATCCCGAAACAATATTGCTATTAAACAGAATACTCGCATCATTTAATTTATAATTTGTAACCTTAAATTCAACAGTAACCATCTGCCCCGGAGCTGCAGCAAAAATCTTCTTGCCGTTTTCATCCATAAACTTAGTTTCAACGAAATAACGGTTGTACTTTGCGATATTTGCTATTTTTTCTTCCTCTGCACGCTTTGTCTTATCCGAGAGAATATCAATTTCAGCCTCAGTCAATGCAGAATCGTAAATCTGGAAATTATCTATCATACCGTCATAATATGCGTCTGCCGAATATGCCGATTTACCTAAGTAGTTGCAGTCACTCACACCTGTGTAGTCAAGGTCGAGTGTGAAATTTGTATTCGTAGCACGCAGCTCGCCGTTTATGTACATCTTTGCAGTGTTGCCGCTTCTTACAATCGCCGCATGGTTCCACTCATTTAATGTGAAATAGTCCTCTTTCTCGTCGGTGGTTGTCTGGATTGTGTTGCCTGCATTTGTGTCAAACTTCGGAGTCCAAGCATTGTTTGACAAGAAGATGTTCTTGAAATCCGATGAAGTAGCATTGCCCTTTGCAAGGTCAAACACTCTTGTCCACCATGTTTCCGATGCCGGATTTACGTCTACCGAGATTGTGAAATCTCCCGTAAGCCCTGCTGTTAAATTATTGGCAAGCTTTACATACTGGCTTGAGCCCTGCACAAGCTTTACGGCCTTTCCGTTCTCTTCGTCTCTTGTTTCTAAAGTTGCACCGTTCATAAGTGAATATGAATGTGTGTCGTTTCCGTCAAAGGTATAAGAAACAACCGGCACCTTGCCCTCAACTGACACTGCGGCAAATACCTGCGGCATTACCGATATTGCCGTTGAAGCCGCAATCACTGCTGCCGTAATTCTTTTTGATAAAAGCTTCATCTTCTCTCTCCTTATAAAGAATTTGATTTTCAATGGAATATAAGTCCTACTTTTCCTATAATATGTTATTATATCAAATTTTCTTTGGATTGTAAAGAGATTTCAGCACATTTTTTGTATAATGAGAGGATTATTATTGTGAAAAAAACAGCTTTAATTTTTGTACTTGCCGCCGCTGTTATTTCAACTGCCTGCGGTGCGGTATTTATGATGCTTTCCTCACCCTCTGAGGAGATACGGATGTATCTGAATGAATTTATGTGGAATATCAAAAGCGGAGTTCTTAGTAAAAACATTTTTATAAATTCGCTAAGGGATAACCTGCTAACCCTTGCCGCCATTTTTATATGCGGCTTTTTCAAGCCCGGTATGCTCATTTCACTGTTTGTAACAGCAAGAAAATGCTTTGTAAGTGCTTTTACGGTTTCGGCATTTATGTATTATTATGCCCTGAACGGATTTTTCAGCGCCGCAGTGCTTTCCTCTCCGTTTATGATTTTATTCACTTCGCTTATCATTATGTGCTCAGCATCCGTTTCGCTGTCGCTTGAAAAGGACAAATATACTCTTCTGCGGCCTTATATTCTTTTTAGTGCAGTCTGTGCAATTACCTTTATTGCCGCCGCACTTACGGAGGGATATATCGTTCCTCCGTTGTTAAAGCTTATTTTGCAATAAAAGATACATAACTGTATTTATCGTCATAAAAATGTTAGAAATTACCTTGCTTTGTAACACAAAATTGTGTTTACATTTTCTTAAAATGTGATATAATTATATTAACGTTATAGGATAAAAAGGAGTAATTATACCATGAACTCGCTTGCATACGTTAATGATTATGCAGCCTTTATGACTGATGTTGGCCATAAATCACAAAATACAGTGGAATCTTACCGACGTGATGTGGTGCAGTACATAGCGTATCTGAACAGTGCCGGAATATACGAGGTTACATCGGCTACAAAGGCAAATGTGCTCACTTATCTGATTTCACTACGTGACGGCGGCAAGGCAAATTCAACCGTATCACGTGCTTTAGCTTCGCTTAAATCCTTTTATATGTATCTTGTGGGCAGTGGAAATGCAGCATTTGACCCGACGGATAATTTAGAGGCACCAAGGGTAGAAAAGAAATTGCCCCAGATACTTACGGATAAGGAAATTGATGCACTGCTTAGTGCACCGTCTCTTAAGGATAACAAGGGTATACGCGACAAGGCTATGCTTGAGCTGATGTATGCTACGGGAATACGAGCTTCGGAGCTTATCGGGCTTAATACAGGTGATATAAATCTGTCTATGAACTTTATCCGTTGCCACGGCTCAAAAAAAGACCGCATAATACCTATCGGCCACGCAGCGAATGAAGCATTGGAAATATACATAGGAACAGTCAGAGGTGCAATGCTCAAAAACACAGATGAGGACGCTTTATTTGTAAATATAAACGGCGAACGGCTTACACGCCAGGGCTTCTGGAAGATTATCAAGCATTACAGAGAAGCCGCAAATATCAAATCCGAAATCACACCGCACACACTTCGCCATTCATTTGCGGCACATCTTTTGCAGAACGGTGCGGATTTGAACAGCATAAAGGAAATGATGGGACACGCTGATATTGCATCAACGCAGATGTATCTTCAGCTGATGAATTCAAAGCTCAGGGCAGTATACAACAAAGCTCACCCACGTGCATAAAAGATTCATAATATCTCAAAAGCCGCCAAAGCACCACGGTGCTTTAGCGGCTTTTGTCATCTCCTTCTGCGTCGGTATTCTGACGGTGACATTCCGAATGCGGAATTGAAGATTCTTGTCATATGTGCGACAGATGAAAATCCGTTTTCCTCTGCTATCTTCGATAATGGCTTCTCCGATACCAGTAAATCCTTTTCTACCGGCATCACTCTTATGAGATTTAAATATTTTAAAAACGTATATCCCGTTGTTCTGCGGAACACCTCGCAAAACCTCGACTTACTCATGTGGATATGCTCTGTTACGTCATCCAGCGAGAAATCGTCATTGGTGTAGTTTGAGTGGATAAAACGCAGTGCCTCAAGCATTTCTTCACGTATCACAAAATTATGCGGCTCGAACTGCATTGTGGCATTTGGCATAAGCGTTTTTATGTATTCAAACATCTGCATAATATAGCTTTTTACAAACTTATCCGAAAGCAGCTCACTCTTCTTATTGTATTCACTTATATTTTTGTAATATCTGTAAAGCTCTTCCTTCTGTCCGTTTTCCAAAGGAATGACGCACGAGGTTATCCCGTCAAACAGATACTCACTTTCCTTTTTATCAAGAAAGCCTTTGAATGCTTCATACGGGACATTTAATATACTTCTTGTTATGTAATCTGATTTTGTCTGTGTGTGATGCAAAAGATACGGATTCACCACCAACAGCTCGCCCGGCTTTAAGGTGAAGGTCTGTCCGTTTATTCCAAAATCCCTCTCGCCCTCGCTCAGAAGATATATTTCATATGTATTGTGATAATGCTGGCCCAACATATCCCATGACGCAATCCGCTGCTCATACATTGCGTAAATTCCGTCCATAGGCTCATAAAATATTCCGAACATATTCACGTACCTTTCCTTTGTATTTTCTTTAATATATTTTATATCATTTGACATACATTTGTCAAGCTAATTTTTATTATATCAACTTTTATTCCGTATTCCCTTTATTTTTTGTTTAAATTGACGTTGCATAATTTTTCGCTAAATATTGACGTTTATGAATAATTATGCTATAATTGTAGGCAAAGGTTCATTTTTGAACATAACAAGGAGGAAAAATGTTATGGGTTTAACTTTAACTGAAAAAATATTATCTGCTCATCTTGTTGAGGGTGAAATGGTTAAGGGTACTGAAATCGGTATCAGAATTGACCAGACTCTTACTCAGGATGCAACAGGTACAATGGCATATCTTGAATTTGAGGCTATGGGTGTTCCGAGAGTAAAAACTGAGCGTTCAGTTGCTTACATCGACCACAACACTCTCCAGAACGGCTTTATGAATATGGACGACCACCGCTTTATCGGCTCAGTTGCAAAGAAGCACGGAATTTATTTCTCACGTCCGGGTAACGGTATATGCCATCAGGTACATTTAGAGCGTTTCGGCGTGCCGGGTAAAACTCTTATCGGCTCGGACTCACACACTCCGACAGGCGGCGGTATCGGTATGATTGCTATCGGTGCAGGCGGTATGGACGTTGCAGTTGCAATGGGCGGCGGCACATACTACATCACCTGCCCGAAGGTTGTTAAGGTAAATCTTACAGGAAAGCTTTCACCGTGGGTTGCGGCTAAGGACGTGATTTTAGAGGTATTAAAGAAGTTATCCGTTAAGGGCGGAGTCGGCAAGGTTATCGAGTACTGTGGCGAAGGCGTTAAGACCTTATCAGTTCCGGAGCGTGCCACAATCACAAATATGGGTGCAGAGCTTGGTGCTACAACCTCAATCTTCCCGTCAGATGAGATTACACTCTCATTCTTAAAGGCACAGGGACGTGAGGATGTATGGACAGAGTTAAAGGCTGATGAGGATGCAGTTTATGACGAGATTCTTGAAATCAACCTCAGCGAACTTGTTCCGCAGGCTGCCTGCCCGCACTCACCGGACAATATCAAGACCTGTGAGGAATTGGGTGCAATGAAGATTGACCAGGTTTGTATCGGTTCGTGTACAAACTCATCACTCCTTGATATGTTAAAGGTTGCACATATCTTAAAGGGTAAAACAGTTCATCCTGATGTACAGCTTTCAATTGCTCCGGGCTCAAAGCAGGTATTAAATATGCTTGCCGAAAACGGTGCATTGGCTGATATGATTGATGCAGGTGCAAGAATTTTAGAGAGTGCGTGCGGTCCGTGTATCGGTATGGGACAGTCACCTAACTCAGGCGGAATTTCATTAAGAACATTTAACCGTAACTTTGAGGGACGTTCAGGTACTGCTGACGGTCAGATTTATCTTGTATCACCGGAATTGGCTGCTGCATCAGCTATCAACGGCGTACTTACAGACCCGAGAACCTTAGGTGATATGCCGGAATTTGTACTCCCGGAGAAGTTCACAATCAATGACAATATGATTGCACTTCCGGTTGATGAGGCTGATATGGACAGCGTTGAGGTATTAAGAGGTCCGAACATCAAGCCGTTCCCGGTTTCAGAGCCGCTTGCTCAGACGATTGATGCAAAGGTCAGCTTAAAGGTTGAGGATAATATCACAACAGACCATATTATGCCGGCAGGTGCAAAGATTCTCCCCTTACGTTCAAATATTCCGGAGATTTCAAAGTATTGCTTCGCAGTTTGCGATGAAACCTTCCACGACAGAGCATTAGAGATGGGCAAGAGCATTATCATCGGCGGTTCAAACTACGGTCAGGGCTCATCAAGAGAGCACGCTGCACTTGCTCCGCTTTACTTAGGCGTTAAGGCAGTTATCACAAAGTCATTTGCACGTATTCATATGGCTAACCTCATCAATGCAGGTATCGTTCCGATGACATTCGCAAACGAGGCTGATTATGACAGAATTGACCAGAATGATGAATTAAAAATCGAAAACATCGGCAAACAGATTGCTGAATCAGACACAATCAAGGTTACAAACGTTACCAAGGGCTTTGATTTTGAGTGTTCGGTATCATTCTCAGACAGACAGAAGGCTATGCTTTACGCAGGCGGTCTGCTTAATTATACAAAGGAACTTAATTCATAAAGTAAAGGCAGAAATCCGCTCGTCGGGTTTCTGCCTTTACTATAATAAGCGGTTGCATTTACAACCACTCTTGATTTTTTCAAACGGAATTTTATTTAGCTGCATCTGATGTAGCATATATACTCACTCCTTATTTTTATTTTACCATATACAAATCCGATTGTCAATATATTCCCCTTTTTATCGCATTTTCCCCTTGACCAAAATGCAAAAACATAGTATAATAAGATAAGATTACTATACGAGGTGAATACATTTTGAAAAAATACAGTTCGGAAAAGCTTCTTACTCTCCCGGTTATTGCAACACGTGGTATTGTGCTTTTTCCGCATAGCAATATGAATTTTGATATTGGCCGTGATATTTCTCTCAAGGCTCTTGAGGATGCCGCCAAAAATCATACTAATATTTTTATCGTCTGTCAGAGAGATCCTGAGGATGAAAAGGTCAGTGCTGATTCACTTTATACAATCGGTACTATCGCACGAATAAGCCAGGTTATGCATATGCCTGACAACGTTACACGAATTATCGCAACAGGAATCAAGCGTGGTATTATACGTGAGCTTCACTCCACCACGCCCTATATTCGTGCGGCTATTGAAGAGGTTAATGACTTCTTTTCGGCGGCAGGTCCTCTGCAGTCAGCATATCTTAACAACCTTAAAAGTGCGTTCCAGGAATATTTCTCAACAAATCCGAAGCTCAATGCAGATAACTTTATGCAGACCGTTGCAATCAATAATATCAGTGTTTTAACCGATACCGTTGCGGCAGTGCTTGATTCGCCGTATGACGTACGCCAGAGCCTGCTTGAGGAGCTTGATGCTTACAAGCGTTGCGAAATGCTTAATATTGCAATCAAGGAACGGTTACAGATTTTAAAGCTTGAAAAGAAGATTGCACAGAAGGTTAAGAAAAACATTGACCAGAATCAGCACGAATATTATCTTCGTGAGCAGATGAAGGTCATTTCAGAGGAGCTTGGCGAAAAGGACGGTGCCTTAAAGGATGCCGAGGAATTCAGAGAGCGAATCAAAAAGGCGAAAATAACCGGCGACAGTGCCGAGAAGCTGTTAAAAGAGGTTGCCCGCTTCGAGCATATGCCCACAAACTCGCCCGAGAGCAACATCATCCGTTCTTACTTGGAAACTGTTCTCGATATGCCGTGGAACAAGAAATCAAAGGAGACCTTTGATATAAACGATGCACGCAGTATACTTGACGAGGATCATTATGGTCTGGAAAAGGTTAAGGACAGAGTTCTTGAATACCTTGCAGTACGTCATTTCACCAAGGGCAAGGTTGGTACGGTGCTTTGCTTTGCAGGACCTCCGGGAGTCGGTAAAACCTCGGTTGCAAAGTCGATTGCACGTGCATTAAACAGAAAATACGTCAGAATTTCGTTGGGTGGCATTCACGACGAGGCAGACATAAGAGGTCACAGAAAGACATACTTAGGTGCTATGGAAGGACGAATTATGGCGGCTATGAAGGAAGCGAAGGTATCAAATCCGCTCATCCTTCTTGATGAAATCGACAAAATGGGAGTCGACTACAAGGGCGATCCGTCGGCGGCACTTTTAGAGGTTTTAGACTACGAGCAGAACTCGACCTTCAGAGACCATTACATCGAAGTACCGTTCGATTTGTCACAGGTGCTGTTTATTACAACTGCAAATTCGCTTGAAACCGTTTCACGCCCATTGCTTGACAGAATGGAGATAATTGAGCTTTCAGGCTACACTGCGTTTGAGAAATTCAACATTGCAAAGCAGTATCTTGTTAAAAAGTCGCTCGACAAGAATGGTTTAACCGCTTCGCAGGTTAAGATTGACGACAATGCAATCAACGACATAATTGAATATTACACCCGCGAAGCCGGAGTACGTAAGCTGGAGCAGCAGATTGGTGCTCTGTGCCGTAAGGCGGCGAGAAATATTCTCGAAAATAATAAAAAGTCGGTACGTGTAACGAGAAAGAATCTTGTGGACTACCTCGGAAAGCACCGTTATCACTTCGATATGATGAATGATACCGCTCAGGTTGGTATTGCACGCGGTCTTGCGTGGACTGCAGTCGGCGGCGATACGCTTTCAATTGAGGTGAACGTTATGGACGGTACAGGTAAGATTGAGCTTACAGGTAAACTGGGCGACGTTATGAAGGAAAGTGCAAAGACTGCGATAAGCTATATCCGCTCGGTCGGAAATGATTACGGAGTTGATGCTAAATTCTATGAGAATAAGGATATTCATATTCACGTCCCCGAGGGTGCTGTTCCCAAGGACGGTCCGAGTGCCGGAATTACTATGGCTACGGCACTTATTTCAGCCCTCACCGACAAGCCGGTACGCAATGATGTTGCTATGACGGGCGAAATCACGTTAAGAGGGCGTGTGCTCCCTATCGGCGGTCTCAAGGAAAAGTCACTTGCGGCATACCGTGCAGGAATACGCACTGTTATTATTCCGTATGATAATAAGGCGGACATTGACGATGTACCGAAGGATATTGCAGACGAGATTAAATTCATCCCGGTAAAGCACGTAAATGAAGTATGGGATATTGCGTTGGCATAAACGAAAAAGCACTCGCGAAATGCAGGTGCTTTTTTAATCTTTTTTATATAACCGCTAAAAGCCTTATTTGAATGAAATCCGCCTGCATCCT
Source organism: Clostridia bacterium (assembly GCA_045540855.1). Lineage (GTDB taxonomy): Bacteria > Bacillota > Clostridia > UBA1381 > UBA1381 > UMGS1958. The sequence goes on along the minus strand of JAZQHZ010000046.1, from coordinate 368 downwards.
TGCAAAGCAAGATTTTATCACGAAGTGATTTCATCTGCGTAAGCAGATTTATTCCGTCAAGTGACGGATTTAACTGAAAAAGACAAGTTCCAAAAGAAACTTGTCTTTTTCTACGGAGAAGGAGGGATTTGAACCCTCGCGCCAGTTTCCCGACCTACACCCTTAGCAGGGGCGCCTCTTCGGCCTCTTGAGTACTTCTCCATGAGCTCGATTTTGGTATAAAAAGAGGAGAGAGCGGGATTCGAACCCGCGGACGGCGGAACCGTCACCGGTTTTCAAGACCGGCTCTTTCAACCACTCAGACATCTCTCCGAATTTTTAGTATTAAGTTGTATAAATGGAGGAGAGAGCGGGATTCGAACCCGCGG
>JAZQHZ010000045.1:0-3569 GCA_045540855.1 Clostridia bacterium | reverse complement strand
TCCAAGAGACCCGTTTACGGGTAGCAAGTAAAATATGCGTGGCTGGCAGGCCAACACAAAACGCACTTGTGCGTAGCCAGTAAAGATTAGGGCTATGCCCGAAAATGAAATACCACCCGCTATGCGGGTGGATATTTATTTAATTTAATCTTTATGTCAGCGTTTTTATCGGCGTATAAAACTATGTCACCAAGCTGGTCTGTACGCAATATTTTACTATCCCGGATACGGGACAGCACAACCCTGTGAGGGTGTTCGTATTCGTTATTTTCAGCGACACCGATTAAGGAATATCCGGGGTTTACGGCTTTTATAAATTCCTCAGAGGATGAGGTTGCAGAGCCATGGTGCGGAATTTTTAAAACCTCCGCTTCAGGTACAAGTCTGGATGCAAGAAGCTGTGCTTCTGCAAGGCGTGTCATATCGCCTGTGAACAGGGCATTGAATTCGCCGTATTGCACATTTATAAATAATGACATATCGTTTTCACTGCCTGCAAACAGCACTGTTTCAGACGGAGGGATTACGTCTATTATAACTTCGTCAATTCTTATACGCATAGGGTGTGAAATGTAATGTATTTTTGTGCCTCGTTCCATAGCAATGGTTTCAAGCTCAATACGGATTTCGTTTTCGGGATAAACATCGGGCATAAACAGATTTTTCACATCAAGAGACTTCAGAGCCGCAATAATTCCTTCGGCGTGATCCTTGTGATAATGTGTAAGAAAAGCCGCCTGAATAACGGTGGCACCGTGCTCGCTCAGATATGGGACAAATATATTTTTACCGATGTTATAGCTGCTGTAATCAGGTGCACCGCCGCCGTCGATTATGATATTGCTCCTTGCCCTCAGCTGCAATAATGCGGCATCCGCCTGCCCTACGTCTATGAAATGAAGCTCAAGCTTATTGAAATTAGCAACGAAATATATCAGCTGTGAGCATATTAATCCGAGTGAGATTGCCAGGCAGATCCGTTTTCTGAGCTCAAGCCGTTTGTGTGCATACCATATTGCTGCGGCGGCAGAATAGTATGCGGCGATAAAGGTGAGTGAGGGTTTGGGCAGAGTTATATATGAAAACGGCAGATAATCAATCAATATCGGAATATGCAGTAAAAACATTATATATTTCTCCACAATCCATACAAAGGGGTAAATGAAATTCTTTGCAAGGCAGAACATAAATAATGGTGATATTACAAGAATAAGTCCTAAAATCGGCATAAAAATAAAGGATGCCAGAAATGAATACAGCGATATTTTGCCGAAAAGGTAGAGTGAAAACGGAGCGAGTCCGGCGGTGAAAATGAGATATTTCCCGAAAAAGCGTGTTATGGCACTCTTACCGTAGAGAAGCTGTGAAAATGTGCGGATAATTATTGCTGAGGCGACGGAATATACAAAGCCGGCATTAAAAAATGCCATAGGCTCAATTATTCCGATAATAAGCAGAAAAAGTGAAAGTGAATTCATATATGTACCGCTTCCGAAAATGTTTTTACAAAGTATTAATACAATCATTACGGAGGCGGTTTTAAGCCCGGAGGGTGAAATGGCAAAAACTGCATACACTCCAAGCATCATAACAAGCGAAAAATCACGTATCCTGCGAGGGATAAGTGAAGAAAATAAGCCTATGAAAAGTGACATAAGGGTGACATGAATATATGCAGGATAGAAAAGGTGGCGTGTGCCGGTGTATTCGAGAATATTGTTGTATTCGTCAGAAAATCCATGCTTATCGCCTGTAAAAATTGCAATCATAGCTGCAGCGACATCGCCCTTAAAATGAGTGCGGATAAGCATTGCACATTTGCTTCTTATAATATTTCCGTAAAAGGGAAGTGAAAAATAACGGCACTTTTCATTTGAAGGTGACATTGAAAGTGCGGTGGTTTTAAAGAATATATTTTTTGAAGCGTAGTAGTTTTTGGATATAAAGATGTCGTTTGCGGCTTCGTCCGGGATGCGTTTGAGTTGACCTGTAAGTGTGACAGTGTCACCGCAATTGAAACTCTCGTCGGAACTGACATTAATCTTTTGCTTAAAAGCACTGCATTTGCCGTCAAATTCTATTTTATCAGCATATACGGTATAGTGATTAGTGCCGTTGCGTTCGTAAGGCAACGAGCATACAACTCCGTGCAGAGTGACATAGCAATCCTCGTATTCGTCACCGCTTTCAGGGTTGGAATTGAAGCTGTAAAGAAAAAGTCCCATAACAAAGAAAAGGACTGTAAATATGGCATCAATACGGAATTTTCTGTTTGCACGAAAGGTAATAAAGGAAAAGACAACAAAAAACAGCGAAAAGAGGATCGCTGTGAAATGCGGAATATACTGCGAAGAATAAATACCGGCAATTAGCGAAGCCGAAAGCGGTAAAAAATTCATTATCAAACTTCCTTTCCCCACCGAAGTTATATATTATAATACCGCATATGTAAGAATTTGTCAAGAACAAAAAAAGCAAGCCATAAGGCTTGCTTTCATACGTCCGAAAGGATTCGAACCTTCGACCTACTGGTTCGTAGCCAGTTACTCTATCCAGCTGAGCTACGGACGCATATTCGTTGCCTGTATCAGCAACGAAGATTATTATAGCATAACAAATATATTTTGTCAAGCATTTTTTTGAAAATATTTTAAAATTTTTATGTATTACATCTGTGCAGACTGACGTGCCACAATGTCCTTTCTGAAAAGGAACTTGAACGCAGTTCTTACAAACGGCTGAATGAAGAAAAGCTGTGTGAAGAATGCGAACGGGAAGTTGAAGCACATAAGCCTTAACCACTTTGCAAGCAGTGAAATAACATTGAAGCCTTCGTAATACGGATAGTAAAGGAAAGCCGCAATAAAGCTCATTGCCGGGCACATAAGACCGACTGTTGCACAGATTATGGCTGTTTCAAACAGTACCGGATGAGTTTTACGCGGGTTAAATACCTTGCAGGCAAGCTTGAACGAGCAGGGCGAGCCCATAAGAATTTCAAGTGAATAAGCAAGTACGAACTCAATGAGTACAACTGCCCATATCGGAACATTATGTCCGCATACCATAACGCCACCCATAGCATTGATAGCCTCAAGCACGCCCTTAGTCTGGGTTAATTCCATAAGGTGATTACCCTCTACAACATAAAGGCTGTAAAAAACATAAGCGTGAACAGTTATAATAACTGTAATAAGTGCGAAAATCATTCGCTGAAACTGATTTCTTGGCATAATAAATCTCCTTTTTTTGCAAAAAAAAATACACACGAATACTCCAAGGGTGCAAGTCCGTAATCAGATTTACATACTCAAAAGTATAACATGTGTCCATTTGCGATGTTTATTTTATTTTTACTGTCAGATTATAGCATAGAAAGAGAGATTTTGTCAAAGGTGATTTTGGATAAAAATGTGATGAGGTGTGTACCGAAATTGGTACAAAATGCTGGATGTAGGTAATACAAATAATTCGGAATTATAGTGATTTTTTTGCTTTGCAAAACAATATTTAAATTTTGGTTTGTTGGGGTGTTTAAATTTATGATTGTAGGGGCTGATGCCCTCATC
>JAZQHZ010000044.1:0-3524 GCA_045540855.1 Clostridia bacterium | reverse complement strand
TTACTTGTCGGCGGAATATTGATTATTATCGGCAATTATCTTCCAAAGTTTGACCATATAAAAAACTATAATATTGAAACCGAGAAGGCGAGGAAGATAAATCGGTTTTTAGGCTTTGAAACAGTTGTTATGGGTACATTGTTTATTGTGAGTATATTTCTTCCACCCGTTGCAACGATTGGGTGTATTATCTTGTTAGTGCCGTATGCGATTGTAGGTGCTATATATGGAATTGTAGTAGGGAAAAGATAAAAGAATTGGAGCGTGCAGAAATCTGCACGCTTTTTAATTCTTAAGAAATATTAATAATTTTAGTGGTTAAATATTAAGAAATTGGTGTTATTATATACGTGAGGTGAAGATAATGAACATATTAATAGTTGACGATGACAGAGAAATTGTTGAAAGTATTTCGATATTTTTATCCGGGGAAGGATATAAAATACTTAAAGCATATAACGGCATTGATGCATTGGAAATTCTTAGTGAGAATGAAGTGCATCTTATGGTGCTTGATATTATGATGCCGGAGCTTGACGGAATAAAAACACTGATGAAATTACGAGAGAGTAAAAACATACCTGTTATTCTTCTGTCGGCAAAAAGCGAGGATAATGACAAAATATTAGGACTTACCGCAGGAGCGGACGATTACGTGACAAAACCCTTTAATCCTTCGGAGCTGGTGGCAAGGGTCAAGTCGCAAATCAGACGGTATACTTCCCTCGGCTCGATAGAAAATAGGGCAGGGGAGATTGTGATAAAAGGTCTTGTAATAAATACAGAGGAAAAAACCGTAACTGTTGATGGTGAAGAGGTGCGTCTTACACCTATTGAGTTTAGGATATTAGAATTGCTCGCAAAGAATAAGGGGAAGGTATTTTCCGCAGATGAAATTTATCGAAAGGTTTGGCGTGAAGAAACTGTTATCGGTGACAATACTATAGCTGTACACATACGTCACATTCGGGAAAAGATTGAAATTAACCCTAAAGAACCAAAATACCTAAAGGTTGTATGGGGAATAGGCTATAAAATAGATTAAGGAGGCCGCTATGAAAAGATTTATATATTCATCATATACAAAATTTATTGCGATAGTGCTTGTTGTTTGTTCGTTAGCATTTGCACTAAATTTGGTGCTTGATACAATATATACCTATACTAATGAACAACAATTATATGGGTTTGAGGAAAGTTTTGAAAGCTCACGCTATTTTGCGGCGTTTCTTAACGACCCGTTTGGCGCTGTTTATAATGCATATTCTCAATATCATCATAGTGAAGATAAAACAGGTATGAATGTTGAAGATAATTTAAAAAACGCACTGGAACATATAGATTCTTCAAAAATTAATTATTTCATTTCCGTAAACGGCACAGTATTCACGAATTGCGAAGCAGAAAGTGAAGAAGCTATTATAAAGGATGAATACTATGTGCTTGAAAAGCGAAACTCAGAAGGACTTGTGGAATACGACTCAAACCATATAGATAGGTACTACACCCTCGATGGTATTAACAGCGAAGACGAAATAGTGGTTGCCGCAAGTGTCAATGAAGCATTTGCGGAAAAGTGTAAGGCTCTATGGAACCTACAGGCGGAATATATCAAGGAAACATTTATAAAAGCTGTTATACTGTCTATAATTGCATTATTATTACTTATTTATTTGATTGTAGTCTCGGGTAAAACATATACCGGTGAATACAAAACGATGTGGCTTGATTCTATATGGACAGAGGTACATCTTGGAAATATAATCCTTGTAGGCGGATTGGCATTGGGGGCATGGTTTATTGCGTTTGATATGTATTTCTATAATCAGCTACCATTTTATATGGTGAAAACAATTATAATCTTTGCTCTTTGTGCAGGTGTACTGATTATTATAACCTCGATTTTGTCAATAGTCCGCAAGATAAAATGCAGAATATTTGTAAATAGCAGTATTATTTTCAGAATATTGATATGGGTATGGAAAATATTTGTTGCAATTATAAAAGTTGTGCGCAGGGGTATTGTTAAGGTTAGAACAGTTCTGAAAAGTGCCGTTACAAGGAAAAGTGCACGTATTCTTATAGCACTCCTTTTGGTGTACACGGCATTAATAGGACTTTGCGGAATATTTACTCTTGAGACAAGCACGGCACTGTTTTTTGGTGTGATATTGTTTTTGTTTGCGGCATTTGTACTTGCAAATCGTGCAAAAGATATTGACAGCATTCGAAAGGGCGCAAGTGAAATAAGAAATGGTAATCTCACATACAAAATAAGTGATATAAAAAGTGAAGATTTAAAAATTCTGGCAGAGGATATCAACTGCATAGGTATGGGGCTTGATGAATCCGTGTCGGCAAAGATGAAAGCGGAAAGGCTAAAGACAGAGCTTATAACAAATGTATCTCACGATTTGAAAACACCGCTTACATCAATTATCAGTTATACTCGCCTTCTGTCGGATGTAGAAAATTTGCCCGAGGAAGCAAAGGATTATATATCGGTTATCGAAAAAAAGAGTGAAAGACTTAAAAACCTTACGCAAGATTTGTTTGATATTTCAAAGGTACAGAGCGGTAACGAAATTATAAATTCCGAAAAACTTGATATCTCGCTTTTAATAAATCAATCTTTAGGCGAGCACGACAGCGAGATTAAAAATTCAAGCCTTACATTCTGTGTAAATGTTGACAAGGAGCTGTTTGTTTTTGCAGACGGAAGAAAAATGTCCAGAGTTATCAGTAACCTTATAAGCAATGCACTGAAGTATTCAATGGGAAATACAAGGGTTTTTGTATCGGCATATCTCAAAGCCAATGAAGTAATTGTTGAGTTCAAAAACATTGCTTCATATGCAATGGATTTTAATCCCGAGGAGATAATGGGCAGGTTTGTCAGAGGTGATGAATCCAGAACAACAGAAGGAAGTGGTTTGGGACTTGCAATCGCAAAAAGCTACACCGAAGCCTCCGGAGGTAAATTTGACGTGGTGATTGACGGGGATTTATTCAAGGCAATAATAAAATTCAACAAAGTATAAAAAGTAAGCACAGAGTTTTCTGTGCTTTACTTTTTTTTGCGTGTGATGTATAATACAAGAAAATTCAACACTGGAGAAAATTATGAAACTGTTATTTGCACCTCTTGAGGGCATCACAAATTATGTATACAGAAATACGCACAGGGAAATGTTCGGCGGTGCGGATGAATATTATTCACCCTTTATTACCCCAAGCGAGGACGATAAGGTAAACAGGAAAGGTCTTAATGACATTATCCCCGAAAACAACCCCGATATCATAATAAAACCTCAGGTTTTAACAAACAGTGCCGAGGCGTTTTTGAAGTTTACTGAAAAGATTAAAAACGTGGGCTATGACGAGGTGAACCTTAATTTCGGTTGTCCCAGTCAGACTGTTGTGAAAAAGGGAAAAGGCTCTGGTATTTTAAAGGAGCCTAAAAAGGTGAATATTCTTTTGGAGAAGGTGTTCGATGAAAAGCCGATGAAGATATCCGTCAAGAC
>JAZQHZ010000043.1:0-6973 GCA_045540855.1 Clostridia bacterium | reverse complement strand
CTACGAGTTCCTTTTCGCAAAATCTGCCCTAATTTCTCGCAGTCTGACAGCTTGTAGACAGGTTTGTCTACAAGCTGAGGAACTGCAATGCAGTTCCTGTTCCTTTTAGTCGATCACTCTATATCCCTGATCCTCGACTGTCTTTTTTAATTCCTCATACGGAGTTTGTGCATTTAATGTCACAACCGCTGTGCCCTTTTCGTGGCTTACATCAGCTGATACCACTGTTGCCATTTCTTCTAAGCACTTCTTTACTCTTGCCTCGCAGTGCGGACACATCATTCCTTCGATTTTTAATGTTACTTCCATTGTCTTTTTCTCCTTGATTTTTATTTTCTTATCCCTCGACGAATCGTGTACCTTCACGAAATTCAGCCGAAGAGCATTTGATACTACACAAAAGCTTGACAGGCTCATTGCCGCCGCTCCGAACATGGGACTTAGCTGCCAGCCAAGCACTGAAATGAATACTCCTGCCGCAAGCGGTATTCCTATTACATTATAGAAAAATGCCCAGAACAGGTTTTCGTGGATATTTCTTAAAGTCCTGCGGCTTAATCTTATCGCCGCCGCCATATCACGCAGACTGCTCTTCACAAGCACCACATCCGCCGCATCAACCGCCACATCTGCACCTGCTCCGATTGCTATGCCTATATCCGCCGCCGTCAGTGCCGGTGCGTCATTTATGCCGTCGCCAACCATTGCAACCTTGCCCTGCTTCTTTAAATCACGCACTACCCTTTCCTTACCGTCAGGCAGTACTCCTGCGTATACTGCGTCAACGCCTGCTTTTTCGCCTATCGCATTTGCAGTGCGTTCGTTATCACCCGTAAGCATAACGACCTTTATTCCCATTCCACGAAGCTCTTCAATCGCCTTCGGGGAATCCTCCTTAATTACATCGGCTACGGCAATCATTCCCAAAAGCTTATCGCCCAATGCAAACAGCAACGGTGTTTTGCCCTGCTCTGCAGCCTCGTCAGCCTTTTTCTTCATCTCGTCCGTTACGTTAACCTTAGACGAAATAAATTTCAGACTTCCGCCCAGAAGCTCACTTCCGTTATAAATTGCACTGACGCCGTTTCCTGCAAGTGCCTTGAAGTCGCTTACTTCCTTTAGTGCTACACCCTGCTCAGTGCAGTATTTAACAACCGCACGCGAGAGCGGATGCTCGCTCTTGTATTCGAGTGCATATGCCATTTCCATAAGACCTTCATCCGTTGCGGATACGTCTGTAACCACCGGCTCACCCTTGGTGATTGTTCCGGTTTTATCGAGTGCAACTATTTCCACTCTGCCACATTCTTCAAGCGAAACTGCCGTTTTAAACAGTATTCCGTTCTTTGCACCCACTCCGCTGCCGACCATAATCGCAACCGGAGTTGCAAGTCCCAGTGCACAAGGACAGCTTATAACAAGCACCGATATTCCACGTGCCAATGCAAAGCCAACACTTTCGCCTGCAAGCAGCCACGCAATAATTGTAATCACTGCAATCGTGATGACTGCCGGAACAAATACTCCCGACACCTTGTCGGCAACCTTGGCAATCGGTGCCTTTGTAGCCGCCGCATCACTCACCATTTTTATTATCTGCGAAAGCGTTGTATCCTCGCCAACTCGTGTAGCCTCGCATCTGATATATCCCGAAGCATTGATTGTTGCGCCACTTACCGTATCACCTGCCGCTTTATCAACAGGTATGCTTTCGCCCGTCAATGCACTTTCATTTACGGCAGTACTGCCCTCAATTATAACACCGTCAACCGGTATGCTTTCTCCCGGACGAACCACAAATATATCGCCCTTTTTAACCTGCTCAATTCTAACCTCAAGCTCCTCGCCGTCACGCATGAGTGTTGCAGTTTTCGGTGCAAGGCTCATCAGGCTTTTTAGTGCATTGGTAGTCTTGCCCTTTGAACGTGCTTCTAAAAGCTTACCCACTGTAATGAGCGTAAGAATCATCGCCGATGATTCAAAATACAGCTCGTGCAGATAGTGCATTGCCTCATCCGGCTTTGCCGTCATTATAAAAAGTGCGTATGTGCTGTACACAAATGCCGCACCTGAGCCGAGTGCTACGAGAGTGTCCATATTCGGTGCTTTTTTGATAAGCCCCTTAAAGCCGCTTATAAAGAATTTCTGATTTATCACTATTACTATTACGGTAAGTAACAGCTGTAAAAGTGCAAGTGCAAGTGGATTGTTGTCAAAGAATGACGGCACAGGAAAATTCCACATTGTATGCCCCATTGAGAAATACATAAGCACCGCAAGAAATCCCACCGAGCTTATAAGTCTCTTTTTAAGCACGGGTGTTTCCCTGTCCTTTAAGGCATCGTCAGTCTCCGTTTTAGTCTCCGCTCCCTTCAGGCTTGCACCGTATCCCGCCGCTTCAACTGCAGCAATTACCGCTTCAGGCAATACACTGCCCTCAACGCCCATAGAATTTGTAAGCAAGCTCACCGAGCAGGAGGTCACTCCGTCAAGAGCCAAAACCGCCTTTTCCACACGAGCACTGCAAGCCGCACAGCTCATTCCCGTTACGTTATATTGTTTCATTGTGTTTCCTTTCAAATGTTAATAAATTATTGTTTATGTGCGTTTGTAGGGGCGTTAGCGGCAACGCAGTTGTCTGCATTTTCCGTGTTCGCCCGGGATAATCACCGATATTGGGTAAACGGGCGAACACGGTTCGCCCCTACACCTGCCATTCAAATTTGGTTAATCACATAAACATTAATTTAAAATAATTTTTCATCCAAAGGATGAAAAATTTCATTCAATTATGAATTGTGAATTATAATTCCATCTCCGCCAACAGCTTCTTCAATTCTGCCAGCTCCTCGCCTGACAACGTCAGTCCCTTACCCATTTTCTCGTGATCGGGCGCCCAGTCACGCAGGTCAAATTTCGGTGCTGCTCCGTTCCACGAAACGAGGTTTAACTCCTTTGTCCAGCCCTTCGGACTTTGAGAAATTGTTCCTATGTGCTCCATTATTTCAAACTTTATATCTGCCATTGTTATTCTCCTTTTCGAATTAGCCATTGCTAACTATATTATATCGCAATTATCTTTTTTTGTCAAGTCAAAAGGCACTCATAAAGAGTGCCTTTTAAATATTATTTAACCAACACTGCCGCCACTTCTGTAATCTGAGCAGTGTCACCCGAATTTGTCGGGTCAAGCACAATCTTTACGAACTGTCCGTATTTCGGTACCGGGAAAATGTATAATTCCGCATCGTTCGATGTACCGAAACGCTGTGTATAGATTGCCTTTGCCCAGCCGTCCATATTCTCTAAATCTGCATCATAGCTGTCTAAGCTCCACTTTGTGAACACTCTGAAATTGTGGCTCTCACCGTCTGCAAATGCTATTGACAATGCACTTACCGCTGTCGGATACTCCAGCTCAAGCTGGATAATCTGTCTGCCCTTAGCGTCAACGTATGTATCAAAATCGCAGTCTGTTGCCTTTTCAATTCCGTCAAAGGTTGCCTTTGCACTAAGTAATGTACCCTGTGCAGCAACGAACTTTTCACCCTTTGCTACTCCACCTGCCGTCTTTACCGCCGGAGTCTTTGCTTCTTCAACCGTCTTGTAAAGGTATTCACGCCACGCATCATCAACTGTGAGCTCTTTAACCGAAATTACAATCGCACCGTCGTTCCAGTATACGTTATAGCCTAAGCCCTCTGCCACTGCACGAAGCGGGATATATGTTCTGTCATTCTCGATAAATGCCGGAACATCCATTGTCTTAGCTTCACCGTTTACAGTGTAGTCTGCCTTATCAATTGCAAGCTTAATCTCGGTTGACGGATTTATAACCGTTACCTCTCTTGTTGCTTCATTCCATTCAACGTGTGCACCGAATGCCTCTGAGATAAATCTTATCGGCACCATTGTGCGGTCACTTCTGATAAACGGAACAACGTCTGCATTCATTGAGTCAATAAGCTTTGTGGCACCGTTTACAAATGCCTTGTTTGTATTGATTACCATTGCTACCTTATCGCCTGCATAAAGCTCATCAAGGCTCCACGTTTTCTTTGATAAATCCGGATTTGTAATGCCGTTTACCTCAATATTGGGCACCGGAACTGATGTTGTTGTGTAGCTTAAATTGTAACCAACGTGTGTCGGCTGATTATAGCAGATATTCTGTGCCGCAACCTGTGCGTTATATCTTGCATCGTGCATAAGTGTCGGAAGCTTATATGCTGTCGGAATTGTTGTTGTGAAAATTCTTAACGCACTGTTATCCTCTGTCGGGTAGATTACTTCCTCTCTCCAGTCACCTAAGATATCCGCAGTCAATGTCGGGTTTGACTTTGCCGCATTGTTTGAATGACAGCCGTCTGCCGTAAAGATTGTTTCAACCTTGTTTGTGAAGTGATTCCACTTATAGATGTTTACGCTGTCCTGCACCTCACGTCCCAAATCGCCGTCCCAGTAAACAAGGAAGTTTGCCGGAGCACTGTACTGGGTTGTGATAAGTGTGCCGTCAGCCGCTACAAGCTTTTCATCTGATGACCAGCTCTCTGCACCCTCATAATACGGGTCAACGTCAGCTGATGCACCACGGCCTACGTCTGTTGAACCACGCTTGATTGTCCATAATACCTCGCCCGTTCTTGCATCACGCATACTGAAGCCCTGGCTTCCGCCCTCGTATACCGAGAACACCTCAAGTCCCGGACGTGACGGAACTAAATCTGTTACGTGCTGAGCATCACCGTGACCGTATCTTAACGAATACATCGGTGTGCCGTCGTTGTCAAGGTTCATTGCACCGTATATTACCTCATCCTTGCCGTCATAGTCAACGTCAGCAATTGCTAATGAGTGGTTACCCTGACCTCTATAAGGCTTGCTGGTCTCATCGTCGTACATATATGTATCGTAGAGCCACTGCTGTTCTAATTTATTTTCGTCGTTTAAAATCCACGCACAAAGTGCAGTTCTGTCATAGTAGCCACGGCAAAAGAGCATTGACGGTCTTTCACCGTCGAAATATCCGACACCTGCAAGGAAACGCTCTGAACGGTTGCCCCAGTCATCACCCCATGATGCGATATCCCACTTCTTGCCGTCATATTCGCCCTGCGATGCCGGAGCATAGTCAACAGAGTCGATTATTGCACCTGTTTCGCCGTTGAATACTGTCATAAATAACGGCCCCTGAAGATTCTTGCCGTTTGCATCTCTCCAGTCCTTTTCTCCGTCACCGATTACTGTGCCGTCACCTGCAATTGTGCCGTCAGCAGTACGCATTGCAACCTCTGCCTTGCCGTCAAGGTTGAAGTCGCCTACAACAAACTGTGTATCGTGCGGACCCGAACGGACATTTACACCCAAATCAATTCTCCAGAGCTTTGTGCCGTCAAGCTTATACGCATCAATCAATGTGTTACCTGTTGCACCCAAGTGGCTTGAGTCACGGTTATTTGACGGCTCCCACTTTAAGATTATCTCATATACGCCGTCACCGTCAACATCGCCCACAGCCGCATCGTTTGCACTGTATGTAAACGATTCTTCCTTACCGTCCGATAACGTAACAGTTCCGCCCTGCGGAGTGTCAAGCTTTATTTCATAGTATGAATTTTCGTTATATGTGACCTCTTCACACTTTTCGCCGCCAACTGCTTCAACTGAATATTTATCACCCGGCTTTGCAGTGTAGTCAATGAAGCTGGTATTTTCTGATACAGAAACGACCTCTCCGTTCTTATAAAGCTTGTACATTGTCTGTGCACTTTCAGTGCCGAGCCATCTCCACGAAATAAATCCGTAGTCACCTGCATTCACTGCAACAAGTCCACGGTCAAGATAGTCCATCCTTCTCGGAGCATTATTGTAGCTTGCATCAATAAGTGCAAGATTTCCGTCCGCATCCGGCAATTCGTTTACAATGATTTCACGTGTCTCGGGCATTGCACTCTTTGAGCCTTCAACTATGTTATACTCACCGTCTGCACTGTCATTGTACACCTCTTTGTCACCGTTCTTTATCACGATGTTGTCAATGTATGCACTTGCACCGCCGTCTGCAGTGTAGGGTGTGTAGCCGATTCTAATGTTCGGAACTCTTTCCGATATGTAATCATACGGTGAATCAAGTGCTTCAATCCACTTCTCGCCGTCAAGATATACTGTATATGTTGTTCCCTCTCTTGCAATTTCGATATTGTGCCAGGTCTGCTTTAAAGGAGTGTACTCTGCCGGGAAGGTCTTCATCATCCATTCGTCAACGATAAGTCCTTCAATGTAGTTACCTGAGCCTGTGTCCGGGATAAGATACATTCCGTATGTACCGTTTGCGGGGCTTCCCTGATAGTCGTCCGAGCCTGTATAGAAGCAGTAACGGAAGCCGTAGGTCTTTGTGTACATATCAAATGAAATGCTGAAATCATTCTTAAGCTTATATTTGCCGTCTGCAAGGTCATAGAGATAACTGTTAGGAATTTCAATATACGGATTATTTCCCTTTTCTATGTCATAGCCTCTTGATGTCTCATATCCGTTTACATAGAAAACATTTCCCTTTCCCGTTCCGGTTGGGTCCTCAATAACATCCACCGAAGCTCCGCCATAATAAAGAGTTGTTTTTTCATCCTCTGCATTTACCGGTGCAACAAAAGTCGCCATAAGCATTGCAGCTGATAAAATTGTGCTGATTAGCTTTTTCATTTTGTTTCTCCCTTCGTTTTCAAATTTTTCCTGCTACTTTTAGTATATCATATTGTTTTTTTGTTGTCAATTCAAATAAAAAATCAACTCGATTTTTTGAATAAAAAAGCATCTGCCAAAGACAGATGCTCAGCTTGTAGACAAACCTGTCTACAAGCTGTCAGACTGCGAGAAATTAGGGCAGATTTTGCGAAAAGGAACTCGTAGGTGTACACGCACCGCCAAGAAGGGCGGGCAGCCGTAAGGCTGACTTCGGCGTAGCCGAATGTGC
>JAZQHZ010000042.1:0-5716 GCA_045540855.1 Clostridia bacterium | reverse complement strand
CAAGAGGGAAATTCCCTCTTGAAAATCTCCCTTGCTGACGCTCGCTCAAAAGAGTGCACCCTCCAAGCGAGATGGAACCATCTGCAGATTTTAATTAGTTCCTTTGAATTGGTGCAGTTTAAATTTGTAAACGTAACCCACAAATTGCCAAAAACAAACCCAACAAATTTGGGTTTGTCGGGATGTTTAAATTTGTGATTGTAGGGGCTGATGCCCTCATCAGTCCGCAAAATTATACCAAATTTGCCCATTGTTACGCCAACGGCGTAACAATGGCGGGACGATGAGGGCATCGTCCCCTACATTCCTGTTTACAAATTTATCCCGATAAACCCAAATTTGAAACGCAATTTGTTAAATTTCCGTTACAAAGGACTTGTTCGCCTTGTGTGTTGAATTAAAATGTGATATAATAAATGCTGTTACGGAAGAAATCCTGACGGATTTCAAAGGTTGCATTTATTGTATCGGTGTGTTGCAAAGTCTACACGACTTTGCACTTATGATATAATATATATTAGAAAACTATAAACAAAGGCGGTGGATTTATGAGAACGAGCAGAGAATACAGAGCATTGGCACGTCAGAGTATGCAGGGCAGCTACGGTCAGGGACTTGGCGTGTATCTTGGTGTTGTGTTTGCACAGTCAATTCTTGGCAATATTTTTACAGCACTGATGGGCGAATCGACCATACTTATAGTAGCATACAGCATACTCAATTTAATAATAGCAACAATTATCTTCAATCCCTTACTTGTGGGACTGACTAAATTCTTCCTTGAACAATCCCAGGGCAGAGTGGATATGAATAATGTATTTTGTGCGTTTAAAACCAATCTCACAAATGTAGTGAAGATAGGCTTTTTCAGGGATATAAAGCTTATTTTATGGTTTGTTCCGACGATTGTGCTTGCATCAATTCTGACGGCTTCTACAAGCCTTACGCCGGAAGTGGCGGCTCTTTTGCCTGTTGCTATGCTTATCCTTATGATTCCGGGACTTATAAAAAGCATAGAATATACAGCAATCAACTACATTTTAGCGGAAAATCCCGATATAAAAAGCAAGGATGCGTTCAGAATGGCAAAGGAAATTATGACGGGAAATAAGTGGAAGCTGTTTTGTCTGGAGTTCTCATTTTTAGGCTGGATGTTGCTTGGTGCAATGGCTTGCGGAATAGGCTTGTATTTTGTTATGCCGTATATTGAGAGTGCAGTTTCGCATTTCTACCTTGATGCAAAGGCAAATGCCGGCTATGACACTCAGACCTTCAGCGAGGAATATGACGCAAATAAAATTGATAATGGAGATACCTTTGGGTTATAATTATGGATCAGATTAAGAGAATGACTACCTCTCAGAGATATGACGTTCTTGACCTGTGGTTTCGGTGTACGACGAAAGAAAATCCCTTCATCGAGGAGAATTTCTGGCAGAAGCACTATGACGAGGTTAAGAATAATTATCTGACGGGCAGGGATAATTATGTATATATGATAGACGGCAATATTGCCGGATTCATCTGTATCACAAACAAGAATTTTATTAAGGGACTTTTCGTTGACCCGACATACCGCAATCGTGGGATTGGCGGCAAGCTTATGCAGTTTGCAAAGCAGACCTATAAGGTACTGCACGTGAACGTCTACACGAAAAACCGCACTATGCTTGCATTTTCAACGCATATGGGCTTTGAGATTGACGGTGCGCTTTTACACAGAGATACAGGTGAAATAAGGTACAGAATGATTTGGAGTGAAAAGAAAAATGCTTGAATTTAAAATGCTCACGCTTTCGGACATACCGACACTGCGTCCGTATTTCGATATGCAGTGCGACCGCATTTGCGATTGTTCGGTAGTCAGCGTATTTATGTGGCGTGACTACTTTGAAACGGCATATACAATAGTAAACGATACGCTCATTATGCGTGTGCGAAGCCTTGAAGGACGTATCGGCTTCACGTGTCCTTTGGGTAAGGATATAAAGGGCGGACTTGAGCTGATAAAGGAATATTGTGCTGAAAACGACCTTCGCCCGGAGTTTTACAGTGTTGGCGAAAGCCGTGTGAAATATATTGAAGAGGTGTTCGGGTGCATCAGCTCGGACTATGACGTTGACTGGCAGGACTACCTCTATAAGGCACAGGACCATATAGATATGCCGGGCAAGCGGTTTCACAAGATTAAAAACCGTATAAACCGCTTTAAAAAGCTGTATCCGGACTATGTTTTCGAGAAGATTACGCCTGAAAATATCGGTGCGGCACGTGCGTTCTATGAGGGCTATTCACGTCACACCGACAAGGATTCGGACACGTACAGAGAGGAAGAGCAGAAGGTTTTCGAGGTGTTTGACCACTATGACGAATACGGTGTATTCGGTGCGATTCTGCGTATAGATGAGAAGGTTATCGGTATGGCGATGGGCGAGATTGTCAACGATACGCTGTTTGTGCATATCGAAAAGGCGGATGTCAACTATGACGGAGTGTATCAGATGATAGTGCAGGAGTTTGCGAGGATGTACGCTAACGAGGTTGAATATATCAACCGTGAGGAGGACTGCGGTGACGAGGGCTTGAGACGCTCGAAGCAGTCATACCGCCCGGTTGACCTGCTTAAAAAATACAGTGTGAAAGCGAAGTGCCCGAAATGCTCGTAACGGCTGACGAAAAAATGGTGCCGAAGCTCAAGGAATTGTGGAAAATCTGCTTTGGCGACAGTGATGAATATATAAATAACTTTTTTGAAAATGCGTACGCTCCCGGGCGTACGCTTGTTTCGATGTGCGAGGGTGAGGTCGCAGGTGCGGCGTATCTGTTCCCGTGCGAAATCGGCGGACGGCGTGCGAGCTATCTCTATGCCGGCGGCGTGTTTCCGCATTTCCGCAGACGTGGCATTTATGAGGAAATGATGCATTCGTGGGCGGACTGGTGCAGGGAACGGGAAATCATCCCGTTTCTGAAGCCTGCTGACGATAAGCTGTGGGATTATTACGAAAAAATTGGCTTTAGCGAATTTCTGGGCGGAAAGCGGCTTGTGCTTGATGGCGGCGGCGATGAGAACTGCACGCTGACGAAAATCAGTGCGGACGGGTTCTGTGCGATGCGTGATAAAAACCGCATTAAATGGCGGCATATGGACTATATCTTAAAGGAAAATGAGCACTGTGGCGGCGACTGCGTACGTGTGGACAGTGCTTCGGGCAGTGTGGCGATGGTGTATGCGGTGGCTGATGGAGTGATGTATGTGCGTGGACTTGCGGGCGATTTTGAGATTTTGCGTGCGTGTGCGACAGATTTAATGGCAAAAATTCAGTGCTCAAAAATTTCGCTTATATTGGATTTATCAGCGGATTGCGGAGAATATGTGCGGCTGACAGCGGCGGTGGGTGCTGATAAAATCAAGGTCGGTGCGGCAGATTTGCTTATGGATTGATAAAAATACTACTAACAAATTGACTTCGGGCTAAAAAAAAGGTACAAGTCAGTAAAAATTTTGCTTTTCTTTGCTAAAGTTATTGCAAAATTTATCAAACTGTGGTATTATATACTCATAGTATTGTAAAAAATCAAGGAGGAATTTACAATGATTAAGAAGGAACAGGTTTTATCACAGTTAACAGACTGCGGTCTTGTAGCTGTTGTAAGAGCAAACAACGCTGAAGAGGCTATCAAGATTTCAGATGCTTGCTTAGCAGGCGGCTGCACAGGTATTGAGCTTACTTTCACAGTACCGGGTGCAGATAAGGTTATCGCAGCTTTAGCTGACAAGTACAAGAACGGCGAGATGATGTTAGGTGCAGGTACAGTTTTAGACCCGGAGACAGCAAGAATTGCTATCTTAGCAGGTGCAAACTTCATCGTATCACCGGCATTCAATCCGGAGACTGCAAAGCTTTGTAACCGTTACAGAGTACCGTATATGCCGGGCTGTGCAACAATTACAGAGGTAATCACAGCTATGGAGGCTGGTGCTGATATCGTTAAGATTTTCCCGGCTGACCTTTTCGGACCGACAATCATCAAGGATATAAAGGGACCGTTACCGCAGGCACAGATGATGCCGACAGGCGGCGTTGACAAGGATAACGTTGGCGAGTGGATTAAGGCAGGCGTAGTAGCAGTAGGTGCAGGCTCATCATTAACAGCAGGCGCTAAGACAGGCGACTATAACAAGATTACAGAGACAGCTAAGGAGTTTATTGCAAACATTAAGGCTGCAAGAGAAGCATTAAAGAAGTAATTGGTGCGAAAAATAAGCTGCGCATCTCGCACTTTTTTAAGACTTGAAGTATAAACATACGTCGGCGTCTTAAAAAAGCACAATCTGCTTGCTTCTTTTCCGCACAGGTTGAGAGAGTTGCGGCTTAAAATAAAATAAATAAAATTTAAAAGGAGACGATTCCAATGGCAAAGATAGTTACAATGGGCGAGATTATGTTAAGATTATCAACACCCAACAACGAGAAATATATTCAGGCTGACGAGTTTGATGTAAACTACGGCGGCGGCGAGGCTAACGTTGCAGTTTCACTTGCAAACTACGGCCACGATGCAGAGTTTGTTACAAAGGTTCCGAAGAACCCGATCGGTGAGTGTGCAATCGCAGCTGTAAGAAAGTACGGCGTAGAGACAAAGCACATCGCTAAGGGCGGCGAGAGATTAGGTATCTACTTCCTCGAGACAGGTGCTTCAATGAGAGCTTCAAACGTTACATATGACAGAGCACATTCATCAATCTCAACAGCAACAGCTGACGACTTCAATTTCGATGAGATTTTCGAGGGTGCAGACTGGTTCCACTTCACAGGTATCACACCGGCAGTTTCAGATGCTGCTGCAGAGTTAACAGAGTTAGCTTGTAAGGCTGCAAAGGCTCACGGTGTAACAGTTTCATGTGACTTAAACTTCAGAAAGAAGCTCTGGTCATCAGAGAAGGCTCAGAAGGTTATGTCAAACTTAATGCAGTATGTTGACGTTTGTATCGGTAACGAAGAGGACGCTGACAAGGTATTAGGCTTCAAGCCGGAGAACACAGACGTAACAAGCGGCGAGCTCAACTTATCAGGCTATGAGAGCATCTTCAAGCAGATGGTTGCTAAGTTTGGCTTCAAGTATGTAATCTCATCATTAAGAGTTTCAAGATCAGCATCAGACAACGGCTGGTCAGCTTGCATCTACTCAAGTGCAGACGATGAGTTCTATCACTCAAGAGAGTATGATATCCGTCCGATCGTTGACAGAGTAGGCGGCGGCGACAGCTTTGCAGGCGGTACAATCTGCGGATTCCTCGATGGCAAGAACTTCAAGGAAGCTTTAGAGTTCGGTGTTGCAGCTTCAGCATTAAAGCACACAATCCCGGGCGACTTCAACCTCGTTACAAGAGAAGAAGTAGAGACATTAGCAGGCGGCGACGGTTCAGGTCGTGTACAGAGATAATTTCACCCGTTAAGGGATATGAAAAAGGCAGCTCGTTGAGCTGCCTTTTTTGTTTGATTGGAATATAAATTTGGGTTTATCGGGATGGTTGCACTTGTCCAAACGATTCAAACGGGCTCTGCCCCAAGACGTTCAGTTTTAATTGTTTGCAACGTATATCCCCGGTTCTTTTTCTGTCTACAGTAACAGAAAAAGAACGAAAAAGAGTACCGTTCAAGAGGGAAATTCCCTCTTGAAAATCTCCCTTGCTGACGCTCGCTCAAAAGAGTGC
>JAZQHZ010000041.1:0-12262 GCA_045540855.1 Clostridia bacterium | reverse complement strand
GGCTGGCAGGCCAACACAAAACGCACTTGTGCGTAGCCAGTAAAGATTAGGGCTATGCCCGAAAATGAAATACCACCCGCTATGCGGGTGGATATTTATTGTGCAATAAAATACGGGGCAAAATGCCCCGTAAAAGCTTATTCAAAATAATATATAAGAACACCCTCATCAACAGATGAAAGACTCTTCATACCATTTTCCTCATCCCACGTAAATGCCTTGTAGGTAAGCGGTAAGCTGTCTGAGGGCTCCCAGGTTTCGTAGTTGTAATAGTCATATGAATACTCTAAAGCAAAGTCCGCACGTGTGCCGGTTGAATTGATGTTTTCTCTTGTGCATACTGCAGAAACAGTACCGCAGAAACGGTCGTTTTCGTCGTAAAGAGCCACATACACTCTCTGACCTACACCCGGATTTTCAAGGGAAATATTAAAGTGCATACGTGTTTCGGTGATTTCGCCGACAGTGTTTAAAGCGTTGGAATTTACGATATACTGTAATGAAGGCTTCTCGTCATTCATTGTCCATACTGAATCGAAATTCAACTCATTAAAGGTTTCACGAAGCTTTGCGGTTTCGTTTGTTACGGCACTTATACCGTCAACAGTGTTAACTCCTGTTATATCGGTGTTAAGGTATGAGCGCTGAGTTTTATACTTTGCAACATCAGCAATTGAAATTGCATGTTTTACTTCACCAATCATTTTCGGTGCGAAGTATGAGGTTGTGATTGAGTTGTCTGAATTTGAAAATTCATATACTGCACCCGAATTTGATGAGGTATTCAATGTACCCTCAACCATACAGTTTTCAATATCTGTCGAGCCTGCACGTCCTGCAATGCCGCCTGCACCTACTGCATTGGTGATGTTTGCATTGCTGTATGAACGGCGGATTGAAGCATTATACGCATCACCCACAATACCGCCTGCAACATTTGTGCAGGTAATATTTGTATCAGACGTACATTTTGAAATTAAACCCTCACCACTGCTTGTGATAATTGATTTATCTTCATCATACTCCGCACGTCCTGCAATACCTCCGGCATAAGCAAGTGAGCCGGAAACATTTAATTCTGTACCGGAAGTACAACGGCGTACTCTGCCGTAGCTTTCACCTGCGATTCCTCCGCAATAGAGAACTGCCATGGGTGAGGAAGAGGATAGTGCAATAGAGGAGTCTGAAGTGATGCAATCAGAAATAGTGTTATATGATACACCCGCAACAGAGCCGACGCAAGCACTGACTGATGATTTTACAGATAATTCGGACACTGCTGTTTTGCAGCTGTCAATTACTCCGTAAGAGCTTCCTGCAATGCCGCCTGCGTTGATTTTATACAAGGCTTCTTCGATGTTAATATAAGTGCCGCCATAGCAATCTGTAACAATTCCGGCACTGTTTGAAATCATACCGACAATACCGCCGAGATTTGACGGTGAATTTATCGTTAAATCATCACCGGCAATCGAGAAAGAGTCGGAAATTACGGCAGTTGAAAGAATTTCGCCGTCCTCATTTATATTACCATACATAAGACCGCAAATCCCACCTGCATTAAGCAATGCACTATCATCAGAAAAGCTGCTCTTAAATGATAAACCTGACATGGTATCATTAACATCACCTGTGTTCACGCCAACTATACCGCCGATATTTGCATAATTATCATCAAAAGCAGACGAAAGCTTTGTAACCTTTAAATCGCTATCGGCTATCAGCTTTTCCAGTGTTCCTGAGTTTCCTCCTGAAATTCCTCCGGCAGAGGGATTTGCAGACTGAACTACTATTGATGCAAAGGAATCACAGGGAGCATTTGCAAGAAAAGCACTTTCTTCGGAATCATCAGGGAAGATATGAGGAAATGATCCTGTACAATAGCCTGTATTAAACCCTACAATACCGCCAACATATGCCTCGTCTGTACCGTTTGTATCAGTGCTTGCAACAGAAATAACTGCAGATGAAATGTTTCTGTACATCTCACCGCCGCTGTTCATACCGACAATACCGCCCACATAGAAAGCCTCGCCGTAGCTGTTATTTACACTAAGTGAGCCGTAAACGCTACAATCCTCAATCACACCGACATAATCTTTGGTATTATAATCAAAATTACGTGCATCAAGTGAGCCTGCAAGGATACCAATACCGTTCTTTGATGAATCACTCGAAGAGGGAGTAAGGCATCTTGCTGTTTCAATATTGCCTTCTACGCTCAGATTTGAAATCTTACCGATGACACAACCGAACAGACCGCCGTGCGTATATGACGAGCAGTCGAAATTAAGTCCTGAAACAGTATATCCATTACCATTCATAATGCCTGCAAACGGAGTGTTGTAGCTGCATCCAATAGGGATCCAGTTATAGCCTGCAAGGTCAATATCCGCCTCAATTGAAATTACGCAATTCACCATTCCGCCGCCATCAGGTGTGTTGACCTGCTCAGCAATCCACGCAAGCTGTGCACCGTTATAAATGTGGTATACGCTGTCCTCGGGAATTACCTCTGCAAGAGTAACACCGTCCCAGGCAACCTCATCACCCATAAACTGTGCTTCGTCCTCAAAAGAGGAGGAGTCTATAAATTCGATGTTAAAAATATCGTCCTCAAATTCAATGATATCATCGGCAAATACACTGGCCGGGTGAGCGGCAAGCAGTGCTATTATAATAAGAAACAATTTCAATTTCATAATTTTTTTCTCCGAACCTATATAATTACTATAATTATATCACATATTTATCCAAATATCAAGATTTATTCTTGCAATTTTTGCTGATATATGATATAATTGCTATATCTAAAATAATATACAATGGAGATTACTATGAAAAGACAAACAAGAAGCGAGGCTCGTGAAGCGGCGTTTACACAGATTTTCCAGATAAATCAGCACGGTGATGAGCTTGACGAAATGATGCAGGAGCTTTTGAATGAAAAGCCCGAATGTGAGGATAACCTCGGCTACATCCAGACAGTGGTTCAGGGCGTAAAGGAAAAGCGTGATGAGCTTGTCGGCGAGGTGGAAAAGTACCTTAAAAAGGGCTGGACAATCTCAAGAATTTCAAAGGTTTCGTTAACTATCTTAAAGCTTGCAATCTATGAAATTAAGTATATGGATGACGTTCCGCCAAAGGTAGCAATCAATGAGGCGGTTGAGCTTTCAAAGAAGTACGGAACTGATGAGGATCCGAAGTTCATCAACGGAATTTTAGGCTCATTTATGAAGAATATATGATATTCTTAGGTATTGATACAAGTAATTATACAACCTCGGTATGTGCAGTTGACGGCGACAAAATAATCAGCCGCCGTCAGATTCTTGACGTGCGTAAGGGTGAGCGTGGCTTAAGACAGAGTGACGGAGTTTTTCAGCATATGAAAAATCTTCCGCTGCTTTATAAATCCTTGTGTGAAGAGATAAATCCATCGCAAATAGGAGCAGTGGGAGTAAGCACAAGACCGAGAAGCGTAGAAGGCTCATATATGCCGGTATTTATTGCGGGCGAAGGCTATGCACGTGTCATTGCGGATACGCTTAACGTGCCCTTATATGAATTTTCGCATCAGGACGGGCATATAATGGCAGGGGTACGCTCGTGCAACGGCTATGACCTTTTGGAAAAGGATTTTATATCCGTTCATCTTTCCGGAGGCACGACCGAAATTTTAAAAAGCCGGTATAACGGATACGGCTTTGACTGTGAAATCGCAGGCGGAAGCCGTGATATAAGTGCAGGGCAGTTTATCGACCGTGTGGGCGTAGCCTTGGGAATGCAGTTCCCGGCAGGAGTGCATATGGAAAAGCTTGCACTTGAAGCAGATAATGCAGTGAGCTTGCCGATAAAGACAGACGGTGCGTGGATGAATTTATCGGGCGTTGAAACCAAGGCTTTAAGAATGACTGACAGTGCAAACGGAGCAGAGATAGCAAAGGGAGTGCTTGTTGAAATAAAGAAGGCACTTACAAAAACGATAGGCTATGCACTTAAGGAAAATGAGCTTGACAGTGTACTTGTTGCCGGAGGAGTGGCATCAAACATAATAATCAGGGAAGGACTCCGCAATATGAAGGCAGATGTGAGATTTGCCTCACGTGAATTTTCAACGGACAATGCAATGGGCATAGCGGAGCTTACAAGGCTTGAATATGGAAATAAGAACAGGAACGGTATCGCAGATTAATGCATACGTCAAAAAAATTCTTGATAACAATAAAATATTGAATAACGTAAATGTCAAGGGTGAAATTTCCAATTTCAAGAGACATTTTTCGGGACATTTATACCTCACCTTAAAGGACGAGGGCGGAGTTTTAAAGGCTGTGATGTTTAAAAGTGCAGCTATGAAGCTTGACTTTGAGCCCAAGGACGGAATGAAGGTAGTTGCAAGAGGCAGAGTTACGGTATACGAAGCAGGCGGCTCATATCAGCTATACATTGAGGAGCTGCATCCGGATGGAATCGGAGCCTTGTATGAGGAATACGAAAGGTTAAAGAGACAACTTGCTGAGGAAGGCTTATTCAGTGATGAACATAAAAAGCCGTTACCGCTTTTTCCTGAAAGGGTAGGAGTAATAACTGCATCAACAGGTGCGGCGGTAAGGGACATTATAAATGTAATAACACGCCGTTATCCGTTGGCAGAAATTATACTTTATCCGGCACAGGTGCAGGGTACGGGTGCGGCACAGTCGGTGGTGAACGGAATAAAATACTTTAACGCCACCAACAGCGTGGATACAATAATTGCCGGGCGAGGCGGCGGCTCGATAGAGGATTTATGGGCATTTAACGAAGAGATTGTGGCACGTGCTGTTTTTGAATCGAAGATACCGATAATTTCAGCGGTGGGACACGAAACAGATTTCACTATTGCAGATTTTGTAGCAGATATGCGTGCACCTACTCCGTCAGCGGCGGCAGAAATTGCAGTGCCGGATATTTTGGAGCTTGCAAAGCAGATTGAAGCATACGGCGAACGGAATGTACGGGCAATGAATAACTGTATCCGTCAGCTGCAGATGTATTTATCAAGACTAAGGCTCAAAACTCCACAGCAAAGAATTGAAGAAAATTCATTGCGCCTTGACGTTATAACAAAGCGGCTGGAGCACAGCTATACAAGGATTGTATCGAATGAAAAGCAAAAAATAAACAGTCTGTCACAGGCGATGGAAAGCTGTTTCAGATTGCGTATTTCATCGGAAAAGAAACGCTTCGGTGAAGCGATTTCAAAGCTTGATGCACTCAGCCCATTAGGAGTATTATCCAGAGGCTATGCAATTCCAATGAGTGAAGGGGCGGTTATAAAAAGTGCAAAGCAGCTGCAAAGCGGAATGGAATTTAAATTGAAAATGAATGACGGTGTAAAGGATTGTATCGTTAAATAAGGAGAGAAAAATGGCAGATAAATTTGAAACATCAATAAAAGAGCTTGAAGAGATTGTAAAGACCTTAGAAAGCGGAAGTGTAAGTCTTGACGAATCGCTTGCCCTGTTTGAAAAGGGAGTAAAGCTCACAAAAAGCTGTCAGAAGCTTTTGGATGAGGCTGAGAAAAAGGTGAGCATTCTTGTAAATGACGGCGAGGGTAATATTGTAAAGAAGGATTTTATAAATGAAGAATGAATTAAAAAATCTGATTGAAGAAATAGATAAGGAGCTTGAAAAATATCTTGAAGCACCGCAGTGTCCGCACGGGATAATTTATGAAGCAATGCGATACAGCCTTATGGCGGGTGGAAAAAGACTTCGTCCGGTTTTAATGCTGAATATGTGCGAAATGCTTGGTGGGGACACGAAAAGTGTAATGCCGTTTGCGTGTGCAATGGAAATGATTCACACATATTCCTTAATTCACGACGATCTTCCGGCAATGGATAACGACGATATGCGTCGTGGAATGCCGACAAATCACATAAAATACGGTGAGGCGAATGCGATTTTGGCAGGAGATGCCCTGCTTAACAAGGCATTTGAAATCGTGTCTCGCTATGACGGAAAATATCCGGAGCGTGTGCTTCGTGCCATAAATATGCTTTCTACCTCATCGGGAACAGAGGGTATGATTGGCGGTCAGATTATTGATATAGTAAATGAGGGACACGAAATAGATATAGAATTGCTTCGTCAGCTGCATCTGATGAAAACGGGTGCAATTATAAGAAGTGCGTGTACGATAGGCGTGCTTATGGCAGGCGGAAGTGAGGAAGAGATTAAGGCGGCGGATGAGTTTGCGATAAACTTAGGAACTGCATTCCAGATAAGGGACGATATTTTAGATGTAATTGCAGACGAAGAAGAGCTTGGAAAGCCTGTTGGCTCGGATGAGGAAAATGACAAGAATACGTATGTAAAGCTTTTGGGACTTGAGAAGTCAAAGGAGCTTGTGGAGGAGTATTCAGCGAACGCAAAGAAGGCACTTGAAATTTTTGGTGACAGAGCAGAGTTTTTGAATAAGCTCACAGACTATCTTGTCAGCAGAACAAATTAAGGGAGAGAATATGAGTAACTTAAGTAAAATAGGTAGTATAATAAACAACGATATATTATTTACTGCACTTATAGGATGGTTAGTGGCACAGGTGATGAAGGTAATTTTAGTGTGCTTCACCTATAAGAAGCTTGACTTCACAAGACTTGTAGGCTCAGGCGGAATGCCGTCCTCACATTCATCAATCACAATGTCGCTTACAATGTCCGTAGGCTTTGTGCACGGATTTGACAGTGCGTTATTTGCTATATGTATGATACTGTCGTTTGTCGTGATGTATGATGCATCGGGAGTAAGAAGAAGTGCAGGTCAGATGGCGGTAGTGCTCAATAAAATGGTAGAGGAATGGGAGCACGGCACATTTGACAATACAGATAAAAAGCTCAAGGAGCTTTTAGGTCATACGCATCTTGAGGTTGTGGCAGGTGCAATATTGGGTATACTTATAGCAATTATAAGATTTGCGTAAGAGCTGTGCAATGAAAATGTCTAAAAAGAGGGATGAGAATCTCTCTTTTTTGTTTTAAATGAAAAAATTTTCAGCAAACGTCGAAATCTCTTGACTTTTGTCGATAAACGTGATATTCTAAAATTAATAAAACAAATTGAAGGAGATACCGCCATGAACAGCGAGCAGAGAAAGAGAATAAGAGCAATCCAGAACAGAAAAAAGAAGAGAGAGATGCAGAGAAAAAAGACTATGCGTCTTGTTCTTGGAGCGATTGTGATTTTAGTTATAATTATAATAGTAGCTTCAATAAAGGGCTGCAACGGTGCAAATGATAATCAGAATCCGGAGATTACTGTTTCACCGACACCGACTATGAGCTCAAGCCGTCAGATTGATGCAGAATTCTATGCTGATTCGTGCTTTATCGGAAACTCATTTATAAAGAATTTAGAGGAAGAGGATATCATTGAAGGAGCAGACTATATCTGCGAGGATAAGCTTGACGTAAGCGATGCATTAACAGATGAGCCGGAAAACAGCAGTGTTGTTTATATAAACGAGCTCAACACAAACAAGAATTATAAGAAGATATTTATGGCATTCGGTGCAGAGGAAATCGGATGGGAAGATAACGATGAATTTATAAGCGAGTATAAGAAGGTAATTGACAAGGCTAAGAAGTATCAGCCGGATGCAGAGATTTATCTTCTTTCAGTAATCCCGGTGTCAAAGGATGCTGAGAGCGAGCTTGATTATACAAACGATGACATCAAGAAGCTCAATAAGGAAATCAAGGAGCTTGCAAAGACTAAGGATGTAATCTACTGTGACATTTTCAACACACTTTCAAATTCAAAGGGTTACCTTTCGGAAAGTGCATCAGAGGACGGAATAAATCTTGACCGTTCATACTATGAAAAGAGCTTTGTATATATCCAGAAGAACTATACAGAGGAAGCTATGGCAAGAGCGCAGGAGAGCGACGAGGACGAGGAAAACTATGACGATGATGAAGAAACCTCATCAAGCAGCTCGTCATCATCAAACAAGAGCAGCAGTTCGAGCAGCTCATCGTCAAACAAGAGCAGCAGCTCAAGCAGCTCGTCATCAAATAAGAGCTCGTCGTCTTCATCGGATAACAGCTCAAGCTCATCATCAAATAAGAGCAGCAGCTCGAGCAGTTCATCGTCGAACAAGAGCTCTTCATCATCAAGCAGCAGCTCAAATGCTTCATCATCAAGCAGTTCATCGGGCAGCTCTTCATCATCAAATAACAGTGGATCGAGCTCATCATCATCAAACAACAACAGCAGTTCAAGCTCATCATCAGGCAATTCTTCGACAGGAAATGCTGTTTCAAAGGATTTAGACGATATGTAATATATAGCGGCACTTGAAAGTGCCGCTTTTTTTATGAGCAAAAATTTGAATAAAACTATTGCCATATTCAAGATATTGTGGTATAATATAAGATAAGAAAAATATAGGCACAAGTGCCGGAAGGGAACGGACGCATATGAAGTTTAAGGAAAAGTCGGTTATAATGGACGATAAAGAATCCAAAAGAACGGTTAACCGTATTGCGTATGAGATTCTTGAAAAGAACAGAGGTGCGCAGGATTTGGTAATTATCGGTATTCAGTCTAAGGGAGCATTGCTTGCAAAGGCTCTTAAGAAAAAGCTAAGAGAGCTTGAGGACGTATCAATTCCTATGGGAACACTTGATATCACCTTCTACCGTGACGATTTAACAAGGCTTGATGCACATCCGATTGTAAAGGATACAGACATTCCGTTTTCAATAGAGGATAAAAATATAATTCTGGTGGACGACGTTTTATATACAGGACGAACAATCCGTTCAGCAATAGACGAGCTGTTCGATATGGGCAGACCGAACAAGGTAGAGCTTGCGGTATTGGTAGACCGTTGCCAGCGTGAGCTGCCGATTGCGGCGGATTACGTGGGCAGAACCGCACCGACAGGAAAGAACGAATATATAAGCGTAGAGATTTCAGACGAAGGCGAAATCAAGCGTGTATCAATATGCTCAAAGGAGGAAAACTAATGAAGTTGGATTTACTCGGACTAAAGGATTTGAGTGCTGAGGAGATAATGGGAATATTAACCACAGCACAGCAGATGAAGGTACTGCTTTTAAGTAACAATAAAAAAGCACAGCATTTACAGGGCAAGACGGTTATAAACCTTTTCTATGAGAACAGTACAAGAACAAGAATGTCCTTTGAGCTTGCGGCAAAGTATTTAAGTGCAAATGCGGCAAATATCACAGCAAGCGGCTCGTCAGTTGCGAAGGGTGAAACCCTTATCGACACCGCACAGACACTTGACGTGATGGGAACAGACATTATCGTAATGCGTCACAGCATGAGCGGTGCACCGCACCTGATTGCCCCGCTTGTTAAGGCATCAATCGTAAATGGCGGTGACGGTATGAATGAGCACCCGACACAGGCACTTTTAGATATGCTCACAATCCTTGAAAAGAAGGGCAAAATAGAGGGCTTAAAGGTTGCAATTATAGGTGATATCTACCATTCAAGAGTAGTGCGTTCAAATATATACGGCTTAACGAAGCTTGGTGCACAGGTAAGCGTAGGCGGTCCGGCAACTCTTATCCCGAAGGGATTGGAGAAGCTTGGTGTCAAGGTTTATAACACAGTACACGAGGCAATAATGGATGCAGACGTTGTAATGGGCTTAAGAATCCAGCTTGAAAGACAGAAGAGCGGACTTTTCCCGAGTGTATCGGAATATCACCGCTTCTTTGGAGTGGATGACAACAGACTTAAATTTGCAAAGCCGGACGCACTTGTAATGCATCCGGGCCCGGTAAACCGCGGAGTTGAGTTTTCAACCTCAGTTATTGACGGCGAGCAGAGTGTAATCAATGAGCAGGTTACAAACGGCGTTGCGGTAAGAATGGCGGTTATGTATCTGTTGACACGTGGCAGTTTTATGCCGAGCGAAGATTGATGGAGGACAAGCATATGAAATTATTGATAAAAGGCGGACACGTAATTGATCCGGCTAACGGAATAGATGAAGTAACCGATATCTATGTCGAGGACGGCAAGATTTCGGAAATCGGAGTAAATCCTGACTTAGAGGGCGTTGAAATGAGCATAATAGATGCAACAGGCAAGGTTGTAACACCGGGACTTGTTGATATGCACGTTCACCTACGTGAGCCGGGACAGGAATATAAAGAAGACATTGAATCGGGTACAAAGGCGGCAGCTATGGGCGGCGTAACAAGTGTTGCGTGTATGCCGAATACCGATCCGGTTGTTGATAACGAGGCTATTGTATCATATATAGTAGAAAAGGCAAAAGAGGTCGGATATGTAAATGTATATCCGGTAGGAGCAATCTCGAAGGGCTTAAACGGCAAGGAGCTTGCAGAAATCGGCTCAATGCGTTTCGCGGGTGCAGTTGCAATCTCGGATGACGGTCATCCGGTAGAGGACAGCGGTCTGATGAGACGTGCAATGATTTATGCGGATATGTTCGATATTCCGGTAATCTCACACTGTGAGGTTATGAGCCTTGCTGACGGAAGCATGAATGACGGTGAGGTCGCTTCACTTATGGGCTTGAAGGGTATTTCAAGAGCCGCAGAAGAGGTTATGGCTTCACGTGATATTTTAGTGGCAGAAGCGGAAAACAAGAGAGTGCATATCGCACATATCAGTACAAGAGGTACGGTTGAGCTTGTAAGACAGGCTAAAAAGCGTGGCGTAAAGGTAACGTGCGAAACCTGTCCGCATTATTTCTCATTAACAGAGAATGCGTGCGAGGGCTTTAATACCAATGCAAAGATGAATCCGCCGTTAAGAACGCAGGATGACGTTGATGCAATTATTGAGGGCTTGAAGGACGGTACAATTGATGCAATTGTAACTGACCACGCACCGCATCATATAGACGAGAAGAACTGTGAATTTGCACTTGCGAAGAACGGTATTGTAGGAATTGAAACCTCGCTCGGACTTGGTATCAAGTGCCTTGTAAAAGAGGGAGTTTTAACATTAAGCGAGCTTATTGAAAAGATGGCATTGAATCCGTCAAGGATTTTGGGTATCAATAAGGGTACTCTTGGCGAAGGCTATGCCGCTGATATTATAATCTTTGATCCGGACAAGGAATGGACGGTAGATGTAAACAAGTTCAAGTCAAAGGGCAAGAACTCGCCGTATAACGGCTGGGTATTGAACGGAAAGCCGGAATATGTAATTGTGGGCGGAGAAATTAAGATTAATGAAGGCGAACTTATGTAAAGGGGAAAAGAACAATGTCAATGGATTTATTGGTAAAGAAAATAAAGGAAAAGTCAAACCCGTCAGTTGCAGGTCTTGACCCGAAAATTGATTATGTACCGATGTATATAAGAGAAAAGGCGTATGCACAGTACGGTAAGAACTTAAAGGGTGCAACTGAGGCAATCTGGGAGTATAACAAGGGACTTATCGATGCATTATATGATGTAGTTCCGGCAATAAAGCCGCAGAGTGCGTTCTATGAAATGTACGGGCTTGAGGGCGAAGAGGTAATGCACAGAACAATCAAGTACGCAAAGGAAAAGGGCTTATATATCATCCTCGACGTAAAGCGTAACGACATCGGTACAACTGCTGAGGCATATTCAAAGGCATATCTCGGTAAGGTTGATATCGATGGTGAGCTGGTAGATGCTTGCCCGGTTGACTGTGTAACGGTAAACCCGTACTTGGGAACAGACGGAATCAAGCCGTTTGTGGATGACTGTAAGACATATGACAAGGCGATTTTCTCGCTTGTTAAGACATCAAACCCGTCATCAGGCGAATTCCAGGATAAGATGATTGGCGATAAGCACCTCTTTGAAATTGTTGCAGAGCAGGTTAATGTATGGAATGAGGATACAATCGGAGAGAGCGGCTACGGTGCAGTGGGTGCAGTTGTAGGTGCGACATATCCGGAGCAGGCACAGATTTTAAGAAAGCTTATGCCGAAGTCATACTTCCTCGTACCGGGCTATGGTGCACAAGGCGGTAACGCAAAGGACGTTGCACACAGCTTCAATGACGACGGACTTGGTGCAATCGTAAACTCATCAAGAGGAATTATGTGTGCATACAAGAAGGGCGACTGGAAGGAAGAGCAGTTCGCTGAGGCTGCAAGAGCAGAAGCAATCAGAATGAGAGAGGAATTAAACAGTATCATTAAATAATTGAGGTTAAGTCTGAATAAATTTCCGCATCTCACTACTCTTCGAGGCTCGGAGTATCAGTATACGCCGTCGCCTC
>JAZQHZ010000040.1:0-7280 GCA_045540855.1 Clostridia bacterium | reverse complement strand
CACTCGCCACGTTGAATTATTCAAGCTTAAAGAGGGTGGATATGTGCTTGACACGCCGGGCTTTTCGTCGCTTGAAATCACGGATGTAAGCGATATTGAGGCTAACGAATTACAGGAATATTTCCCTGAAATGGCAGGTGTTACGGGTTGCCGTTTCCGTGGTTGCTCGCATATAAATGAGCCGGACTGCGTAGTCAAGGAAATGCTTGATGACGGAAAAATTGCTCCGTCAAGATACGAAAGCTATGTCACACTTTATGACATATTAAAAAATATTAAGAAGTATTAAGGTAGTAAAAATGGGTAGAGAAATGATATTGTCACCCTCAATTCTGGGTGCAGATTTTGGAAATTTAGCTTGTCAGGTAAAGGAAGCGGAAAATGCAGGTGCACAGTGGTTGCATCTTGATATAATGGACGGTGTTTTCGTGCCGAATATCAGCTTTGGAATACCTGTGGTGCAATCGTTAAGAAAGCATACAGATATGTTTTTTGATGCACATCTGATGATAACGGAGCCGAAAAAATACATTGAACGCTTTATAGAAGCGGGTGCGGACGGTATAACCTTCCACATTGAGGCGACAAAAAATCCGGAAATGTGTATTGAGCTTATTAAAAAGCACGGCAAAAAAGCGGCAGTTTCATTAAATCCCGATACTCCGCTTGATAGTATCAGGGGAATTTTGGACAAGCTTGATATGGTACTGTTAATGACAGTATTTCCGGGATATGGCGGTCAGAAATATATAGAAAGCGTAAACGACAAGGTGCGTGAGCTTCGTCAGATGATGGGCGAGGACTTCAATATCCAGGTTGACGGCGGAGTTAATGCGGATAATATCAAAGACGTGCTTGCAACAGGTGCGAATGTAATTGTTGCGGGAACTGCTGTCTTTAATGATGATATTACGGGCTCGGTAAAGAGGTTAATGTCATGCGCTCGGTAATTATCGGTAACGGTGCGATTAAGAAATATGAGCTTATCCGCACGTACTTTAGTGAGGATGACTTTATAATCTGTGCCGACGGCGGAATCCGCCACGCAAAGGCAATGGGAATAGTACCGGATATTTTAATCGGAGATTTTGATTCGTCAGATCCGGGAGAAAGCGAAGTAAAGCGCATAGAATATCCGACACGCAAGGATTTTACAGACAGTGAAATCTGTATAAAATACGCACTTGAAAAAGGGTATGATGAGATTTTGTTTATAGGTATGAGCGGCACACGTGCCGACCATACTCTGACAAATATGCTCCTGCTTTCAAAATGCCCAAAGGCGTATATGGTGGACGATGATAACGAGATTTACTATCTCAAGGATAAAATCACGATAGAAAATAAAAAGGGTAAAACTCTTTCGATAATTCCCGTAAAGGGAGATATGTGCGGAATCACAACCGCAGGGCTTGACTATCCGTTAAATGATGAAACACTGTATTTCGGTGAAAGCCGTGGCAACAGCAATGTTGTGATTGAAAATGTATGTGAAATCACAGTAAAAAACGGAGAGGGATTAGTATTTATAAACAACGGAGAGTAGTGCAAAAATAAGCTGCGCATCTCACCGTTTATCAAAGCTCGGAGTATCAACATACGCCGTCGCTTTGCTAAACGGCAAACTGCTTGCTTCTTTTTACACTAAGGGGATAATTATGATATATCTTGACAATGCAGCCACAACAAAGCCGTCAGCGGCGGCAGTTGAGGCGATGTGTAAGGCGGCGGAGTGCTTCGGAAACCCGTCGTCGCTTTACGGTTTGGGACTTGAAGCAGAAAAGCTGATAAATGCCGCAAAGACTGATATTGCCGCAAAGCTTGGAATAGGTGCAGAGTGCATTTATTTCACCTCCGGCGGTACGGAAGCGAATAATACAGCGGTGTTTGGTACTGCATATGCAAAGCAAAGAGCAGGTAAGAGGATAATAACAACTGCAATAGAGCATCCGTCAGTTCTTGAAGCATTCAAAAGGCTTGAGGAAGAGGGCTTTGAGGTAGTGTATTTAGGCGTAGACAGTGAATGCCTGATAAGTCTTGACGAGCTTGAAAATGCCTTGACAGAGGATACAACGCTTGTCAGCATAATGCACGTGAACAATGAAACGGGTGTGATTCAGCCAATTGATAAAATAAAGGCTTTAATGAAGAAAAGGTCGCCAAAAGCACTTCTGCACTGCGACTGTGTGCAGTCCTTCGGAAAGCTTAGCGTACAGCCGAAAAAGTGGGGTGCAGATCTTGTAACAATCAGTGCCCATAAAATCCACGGCTTCAAGGGCTGCGGTGCACTGTGCATAATTGACGGCAGATTAAAGCCGATGATTTACGGCGGCGAACAGCAAAAGGGTTTCCGTCCCGGTACTGAAAATGTCGGCGGTATAATGGCATTCGGTGCGGCGGCGAAGGAATGCAGCTGTGATAATGAATACCTGCTTTTGCTTAGAAATGAAATGAAACGCTTATTAAGCGAAAAAATAGATAATATAAAATTCAACGGCTCGGACGAATTCAATTCAGGAAGTGTGCTGAATGTTTCGTTCATAGGAACAAGGGCGGAAATTTTACTGCACTCGATGGAGGCAAAGGGAATATACGTATCCACAGGCTCGGCGTGCTCATCGCATAAGCCGCAACCATCACACGTATTGACCGCAATGGGCTTGGAGCACAAGGAAATTGACAGTGCCGTGAGAATCAGCTTTGATACATCAACTACTATGGAGGATATTGCAGAGGCGGTTGATGTATTTGAAAAGGAAGTAGCACAGATAAGGAGATTTGTAAGATGAAAGAAATGATACTCGCCAAGTACGGCGAAATAATCCTGAAGGGCGGAAACCGCCCGAGATTTGAGAGTATTCTCATAAATAACATAAATAACTCATTAAAAAAAGTTGCAAAGACAAAGGTAAGAATTATCCAGGCAACCGTATATGTTGACGTTGAGGACCCGGAAAAGCTCGACATTGTAATGGACAGAATGTCAAAGATTTTCGGTCTTGTTTCAGTAACAAAGGCGGCAGTCTGCGAAAAGGATATCGAGGCAATCAAGGCTTGTGCAAAGGAATATCTTGCGGAGGATTTAACGGAGGGCGTAAGCTTCAAGGTAGAGGCAAAGCGTTCAGATAAGTCGTTCCCGTTCAATTCACCGGCAATCTGCCAGGAAATAGGCGGATTCTTGGACGATGAATTCCCGATTAAGGTTGACGTACACAACCCGGACAAGACTGTTAAGGTTGAGGTTCGTGAGTTTGGTGCTTTCGTCTACATTATGGAAAAGAAAATCAAGGGACAGGGCGGAATGCCGATTGGTACTGGCTCAAAGGCTACGTTATTGCTTTCGGGCGGTATCGACAGCCCTGTTGCAGGACATATGATTTCAAAGCGTGGCGTTGAGATTGATGCGGTGAACTTCTTCTCGTTCCCGTATACAAGTGAGCGTGCAAAGGAAAAGGTTATTTCGCTTGCAAAGATAATCGCACAGTATACGTCAAAAATCAATCTCTATATCGTGCCGTTTACAGAAATACAGCTCCAGATTCGTGACAACTGTCCGGAGGAGCATATGACACTTATTATGCGTCGCTTTATGATGCGAATTGCGGAAAGAATTGCAATGAAGAACAAGTCAATTGCACTTGTGACGGGCGAGAGTGTAGGTCAGGTTGCAAGCCAGACCTTAGCAGCACTTGACGTAACAAATGCAGTGGTTGATATGCCGATATTACAGCCGCTTATCGGAATGGATAAGATTGAAATCACAGACAGAGCAAGAGAAATCGGTACATTTGAGACGTCGATTCTGCCGTATGAGGATTGCTGTACTGTGTTTACACCGAAGCATCCGACGGTAAATCCGAAGCGTTCAAATATCGAAAAAACAGAGATGGCACTCAATGTTAGTGAGCTTATTGAAGCAGCATTGCAGGGTGTTGAAAAGATAGAAATATTCCCTGAATAATTGCAAGAAAGCGGCCTATGGTGGCACCGGGTGAATCAATCAGTAAGGCGTTTGATGAGGACAATATGTGATAAATAGCGGATTGCGAATGAGCAATCCGCTATTTTTTTTGTGTGCTATTAATGACAAAAAACACAAATGAAAAAATATCAGTAGTCAATTACTTATAAATTTAGCGAATATCGTTTTATTGCCAATAATATATTTATTATAAAAAGCCGAAAATACTAAAAAAGGTGTTTTAAATGATAAAAATGGCGGTTTTGTCATTTAAAAAGATAAATTATCGTCAATAAATCAATGATTTATTGTGTTTTTGTGTAAATTGTGAGGAAAATCTTGACAATAAAGAAAAAAGATGGTATATTATCACTATAAAGAGAAAAGTTGCATAAAAGTATACAAAATACACAAATGAAACTATGCAATATGACGAAAAAATAAAAAGGAGGGCAGTCAGTTTTTTAGGTAATTATATTCAATTTGAACG
Source organism: Clostridia bacterium (assembly GCA_045540855.1). Taxonomy (GTDB): domain Bacteria; phylum Bacillota; class Clostridia; order UBA1381; family UBA1381; genus UMGS1958. Next base: position 2,829 of record JAZQHZ010000040.1, on the reverse strand, counting down.
GCAAAAAGGTAAAAAAGAGAGGAGATTGATTAAAATGAGAAAAAGATTCAGAGTAATAGCTGCATTAATCGCAACTATAATGACAATTGCATCGTTAATGATTCAGATGCCGATGTCAGCATCAGCAGCATCGTATGAATACCCGGCACAGCTGGCAAGAATTTCAACAAGCGACAATTCAAGAAATATCAATATTTCATCAACAGGAAATGGCTCGGCACTTAACACATGGACAACGAACGGAAACCAGAACGAAAACTGGAGATTTGATTATAAGAACGGATTATTTAAGATTGTAAACCAGGGAACAGGTTATGTTATGACACCTTCAGGCGGTTCACCGTCAAACGGTGCATCTGTTGTAATTGCAGGTGACGAAAGCAAGAATTATCAGTATTGGGTAGTAACAGCGGTTTCAAACGATTCATTAGGAAACGGACTTTACTACAAGATTACAAACTATGAGAATCAGAATTTGGCTCTTACTTATAATTCAAGCAACAATACAATTACATTAAGCACATATTCAGGCTCATCAAACCAGAAGTTCTTATTGAACACAGCAGGTCTTACAGGCTTTGCCGGATACGCAAAGGTTCCGGATGGCTTCACAAAGGCATCAGCGATCGGTGGTTTACTTGGCGAAACAGTATATGTTGACACATTTGATGAGTTAAAGACAGCCTGCAGTGATTCAACACCGAGGACAATCGTAGTCACAGCAGACATTTCAAAGACAGGTACATATACAAAGGATTCAAACGGCAGATATCGTTTCAGTGATGCAAGAATCTATGTATATCCGAACAAGACAATTATCGGCTCATATAGCGGCAATTCATTATATAACGTATATTTCCAGACCTACGAGGGTAACTACGGTAAGGGAAATAACATCATTATCAGAAATATAGAGATTTCACACGATAAGGAATTAAACAATGACAATATATGGGAATTCTCATATGGTTGGAATATCTGGATTGACCATTGTACATTTGTAGGACATTCATCAGTAAACGGTGCATCAACAGGCACAGATGACTGGGATAAGTTCTTGAACTTCAAGGGTACATCAGACTATATCACAATTTCGGACTGTAAGTTTGGCTTACATGAGTACGGCGTATTATTAGGTTATCCGACAGATACACAGGATACATATAACACATATAACGGTCAGCCGTGTGTAACACTTGCAAACAACTATTTCAATAATACAATCACAAGAGCACCGGGCTTAATGAGATATGGTTATTTCCACGCATTAAATAACTATGTGTATAAGTTCGATATGGGCTACACAATCTATACGGCTTGTAAGCTCTATTCAGAGAAAAACTACTATGACGGCGGCGGCTATAAGGGTTCAGTTGTAAATGACGGAACATCAACCTCCGATATTTCATATAAGTATCCGGGTGCATACACAGACAGCGGCTCAACACTTGTAAATTCAAATTATTCGCTTTCAGCGAGCAATGCAGGAGCTTGCTCATGGAGACCGAGCTCAAACTATTCATACACAGCTAAATCAGCAAGTGATGCAAAGAGCTATTGTACATCATACAGCGGCTCACAGACATCAAGAAGCAAGATGACATATGCAGCATTTGCTTCAACAGGCGTGCCAAGTGCGAGCTATTCAACATCAGGCTCAAGCACATCATCGGGTTCATCAAGCAGCTCAAGCTCATCAAGCTCAAGTAGCAGCTCATCATCAACGGTATCACCGTCAACAACAGTTGCAGGCTTAGCAGACGGCGTATATATGATTAAGAATGTAAATTCAGGTCTTTATCTTGACGTGGCAGGCGGCGTAGCTGCAAACGGCACAAACGTACAGCAGTGGGCAGGCACATATCCGGGTGCAAGCTATAACACATGGAAGCTTGTAAACCAGGGTAACGGCTACTACACAATCTACTCAATGGTAGGCGGCGGCGCATATGCACTTGATGTAACAGCAAATAAGGCTGACAATAATACAAACATTGAGATTTACACAAGCAAGAACAATACTGCACAGACATTCAAGATTGTTAAAAATTCAGACGGAACATACAGCATCCTTACAAAGTCATCAGGCTGTGCATCAGCACTTGACGTTGCATCAAAGTCAAAGTCAAACGGTGGCAATGTAATTCAGTATGCTTACAACGGCGGAAGCAATCAGAAGTGGACATTTGAGGCGGTAGAGAAGATAGTTAACGGCGGTATTTATGTAATTAAGAATGCCAACAGCGGACTTGCACTTGACGTTGCAGGTGCAAAGGCAGCAAACGGAACTAACGTATTACAGTATACATACGGTAATAAGAATAATCAGAAGTGGAAGTTCGTTAAGAACAGCGACGGAAGCTATAAGATTTACTCACAGTTAGGTGACGGAAATACATACTTGCTTGACCTTGCAAACGGTTCAACAGCAAGCGGAACAAATATTCAGATCTGGCAGAACACATACTGTGATGCTCAGAGCTTCATCCTTCAGGAGAATTCGGACGGCACATATGCAATCCTTACAAAGTCAACAAGTGGCGCATCAGGTTTAGACGTAGCGGGCGGCTCAAAGGATAGCGGTGCAAACGTACAGCAGTGGGGATATAGCGGCGGTGCTTGGCAGCATTGGACACTTGAATATGTAGGTTAATACAATAAATACAGTGCGGATTTTTCTGCACTGTATTTTTGTATAAGAAAACCACGCGATAGTCGCGTGGTTCAAAAAAGGCTATTGCCTATGCAGTAGACAAAGAAACTCCGATTATATATAATTAAATTGTGACCTGCCAGTTACAATAAAAATATATAATCGGAGGATATTAA